>NZ_BAAATR010000036.1:0-97590 GCF_039533515.1 Kitasatospora cystarginea
CACGACCCAGCCCGAGCAGAAGAAGTGGTGTTTCAGAGGATTGGCCGCCCCGGGACCGTCCGCGCCGATGCGTGTCCGGTGCTCCCTGCCGAGCGACTAGAGAACACTACCCCTCCCCGCGAGGCGATGCAAACGGCTCGGCCCGATCGGCCGGGAGAAACCGACGAGGGCTACCCGGCCCTTCCCGCACCTCATACCGTGCGGAGTCGGACCGGACAGCCCTCACAGCCGTGCAGCTTCACGGCGGAACAGCCTCAACGCCGTGCAACCTCAGAGATCACCGAGGCCAACGGCCCCGGCTCACGAGTTGGTCGGGAAGCCCAGGTTGATACCTCCGTGCGAGGGGTCCAGCCAGCGCTGGGTCACGGCCTTGCCGCGGGTGAAGAACTGGACGCCGTCGGGACCGTAGGCGTGGGCGTCACCGAAGAGGGACGCCTTCCAGCCGCCGAAGGAGTAGTAGGCGACCGGAACCGGGATCGGCACATTGATGCCGACCATGCCGACCTCCACCTCGTGCTGGAAGCGCCGGGCGGCGCCGCCGTCATTGGTGAAGATCGCGGTGCCGTTGCCGTACGGGTTGGCATTGATCAGCGCCAGGCCCTCCTCGTAGGAGGAGACCCGGACGACCGACAGCACCGGGCCGAAGATCTCGTCGTTGTAGACGGACATGCCGGGCTTGACGTGGTCGAACAGGGTGGGGCCGAGCCAGAAGCCGTCGGTGGTGGGGGTACCGGAGGCGTCCTCGGCGGCGATCAGGTGCTTCCGGCCGTCGACCGCCAGCTCGGCACCGTCGGCGAGGCCGGACTCGACGTACGAGGTGACCTTGTCGCGGTGCTGGCCGGTGACCAGCGGGCCCATCTCGGAGTCGCCGTTGCAGCCGGGGCCGACCTTGAGGGTGGCCATCCGCTGCTTGATCTTCTCGACCAGTTCATCGCCGATCGGGTCGACCGCGACCAGGACCGAGACGGCCATGCAGCGCTCGCCGGCCGCGCCGAAGCCCGCGTTGACGGCGGCGTCGGCGCTCAGGTCGAGATCGGCGTCGGGAAGGACCAGCATGTGGTTCTTGGCGCCGCCGAGGGCCTGGACGCGCTTGCCGTAGCGGGTGCCGGTCTCGTAGACGTAGCGGGCGATGGGGGTGGAGCCCACGAAGCTGACGGCCTTGATGTCGGGGTGCTCCAGCAACCGGTCGACGGCGGCCTTGTCACCGTGCACCACGTTGAAGACGCCGTCCGGCAGGCCGGCCTCCTTCCACAGCTGGGCGAGGAAGTTGGCGGCGGACGGGTCCTTCTCCGAGGGCTTCAGCACGACCGTGTTGCCGGTCGCGATGGCGATCGGGAAGAACCACATCGGCACCATGGCCGGGAAGTTGAACGGCGAGATGATCGCGACCGGGCCGAGCGGCTGGCGGATCGAGTAGACGTCGATGCCGGTGGACGCCTGCTCGGTGAAGCCGCCCTTGGACAACTGCGGGATGCCGCATGCGAATTCGATGACCTCCTGGCCGCGGGCCAGCTCGCCGAGCGCATCCGAGTGCACCTTGCCGTGCTCGGAGACGATGATCGAGGCAAGCTCGTCCTTGCGGGCGTTGAACAGCTCGCGGAAGGCGAAGAGCACCTGGGTGCGCTTGGCAACCGAGGCGTTGCGCCACTCGGCGAAGGCCGAGGCGGCGGCGGCGACCGCCTGGTCGACCTCGGCGATCTCCGCGAAATCCACCTGCCCGGTCACCTGGCCGGTGGCCGGGTCGAAGATGTCACCACGGCGCGGCGCGGCGCCGGCGGTGGCGACGGATGCGCCGTCGATCCAGTGGGTGATGTGCTTGCTCAAGGTCATCCTCCGAAGTCCCCGCGCGGCTCACCTGCCGCCGGGCCCTTGTGCGGCGCCTCCCGACCCGGGCCGGGCGACGGGATTCCGGCGCTACCGCGCTCGATTCCAGTCTGCGGACCGGCGAGGCCGGGCTCAACGAACAGCATGACGGGGATCTGGGATTCAGCCTTACAGGTCGTCGAAGGATCGATGTGCTGACGACCGCCTCGGTTCGATCCGGTACAGCTCGACGGCGGCCTCTGTAGGGCCGGCTCCGGGACGACCGGTTCGGTCAGGACGCCCGAGCGGTCGGGACCCGTCCATGCCGGACGGACACCAGAGATTAGGCAGGCCACGGTTCCCACCCGATTCGCAGCCGGAGCGCACATGTCTCGGGGACGCCTCCCAAAGTGGGATGCGCCCCCGAAACATCACCGGAAACCCTGGCTCCGGAGCATCACCGCAACCTCAGCCCCCGGAACCCTGGCCCCAGGACAGCCCCGGGCCCCGGATCCGGCCAAGCCCTCCCACCGTCAGCTGTCGAAGCCGAGGCCGAGCCGGTCCAGCGTGCGCAGCCAGATGTTGCGCTGCCCGCCGTTGTGGTCGGAGCGGTCCAGTGACCACTTGGTCATCTCGATCCCGGCCCAGCGGACCGGCTCGGGCGGGAAAGGCAGCGGCTTGCTGCGCACCATCTCCAGCTCCGTCCGCTCGGTCGATCGGCCCGCCAGCAGGTCGAGCATCACCTCGGCGCCGAACCGGGTCGCGCCGACCCCGAGCCCGGTGAAGCCGGCCGCGTAGGCGACGCGTCCCTTGTAGGCGGTGTCGAAGAAGGCGGAGAAGCGGCTGCAGGTGTCGATCGCGCCGCCCCAGGCGTGGGTGAACCGGACGCCCTCCAGCTGCGGGAAGGTCTGGAAGAACTGCCTCGACAGGGTGCGGAAGGTCTCCGGCCGCTGGTCGTACTCGGCCCGGACCTGACCGCCGTAGTGGTAGATGGTGTCGTAGCCGCCCCACAGGATCCGGTTGTCGGCGGAGAGCCGGAAGTAGTGGAACTTGTTGGCGCTGTCGCTGAGCCCCTGCCGGTTGGCCCAGCCGATGGCGGCGAGCTGCTCCCCGGTGAGCGGCTCGGTCATCAGCGCGTAGTCGTACACCGGGACGATGTACGGCCGAACCCGCTTCACCAGGGACGGGAAGGCATTGGTGCCGAGCGCGACCCGGCGGGCGAAGACCCGGCCGTAGGGGGTGCGGACGGCCGTGCCGCTGCCGTACTCCGCAAGGTCCAGGGCCTTGGTCCGCTCGAAGACACGGACGCCCTGGGCGAGGCAGGCCGCCTTGAGGCCCCAGGCAAGCTTGGCCGGGTGGAGCATGGCCACGCCGTTCCTGTCCCAGAGGCCGCCGAGGAAGGTGGGTGAGTCGACCTCGGCGCGCAGTTCGGCGGCGTCGAGGAAGGTCAGCTCGATGCCGTACCGGGAGACGGTATCGACGACCTCGTGCAGTTCCTCCAGCTGGTGCGGCTGGGTAGCGATGTCGATCTCGCCGGTGCGCTCCCACTCGGCGTCGATGTCATAGCGCTTGAGCGTGTCCTCGATGGCCTGGAGGTTGGCCGCGCCCTGGCGCTCCAGCTCGGCGAGTTCACCGGGCCAGCGCGCCAGGCCGTTGCCGAAACCGTGGGTCAGGCTGGCGGCACAGAATCCGCCGTTGCGCCCGGAGGCCGCCCACCCCACTTCGTGGCCCTCGACCAGGACGACGTCCAGTGCGGGGTCGCGCTCCTTGGCGATGAGCGCGGTCCACAGGCCGGAGTAGCCGCCGCCAACCACGAGCAGGTCGCACTTGGTGTCACCGACCAGCGCGGGCAGGGCCTGCGGCCGACCGGGGTCCTCCAGCCAGAAGGGGGTGGGCTGAGCATCACTGAGCGCACGGGCAGAGTCCATGCTGTATCAGCTACTTTCTGATGTTTTGTAGGTGATCAGTAGTGGTGGAAGAGATGGGCCATGGGTCAGTACCGCGCCTTCCGACGGTTGCCGACCCACTGGCCGGCGATCGTCAGCAGCACCGCGGCGATGAACATCGCGGTGCCGATCACGTTGACCTGCACCGGGATACCGCGCTGGGAGGCGCCCCAGACGAACATCGGGAAAGTGACCGTGGTCGGGCCCGAGTTGAACTGGGTGATGATGAAGTCGTCGAAGGAGAGCGCGAAGCTGAGCAGCGCGCTGGCCGCGATACCGGGGGCGGCGAGCGGGAGGGTGACCTTCAGGAACGTCTGGGTCGGGGTGGCGTAGAGGTCCTGGGCGGCCTGTTCCAGCCGCGGATCCATGGACATCACGCGCGCCTTGACCGCCGTCACCACGAAGCTGAGGCAGAACATGATGTGCGCGATCAGGATGGTCAGGAAGCCGAACTGGATGCGCATGTTGAGGAAGAGCGTGCCCAGCGAGGCGGCCATCACCACCTCGGGCATGGCCATCGGCAGGAAGATCAGCGCGGTGGTGGCGGCCCGGCCGCGGAAGCGGTAGCGGGCCAGCGCGAAGGCGACCATGGTGCCGAGCACGGTGGCGCCGATGGTGGCCAGCGTGGCGATCTGCAGGCTCAACGAGAGCGAGCCGCACATGTCGGCGACGTCGCACGGGTGGGTCCAGGCATCGGTGGAGAACTGCGACCACTCGTAGTTGAACTTGCCGACGGGCTTGTTGAACGAGAAGGCGAAGACCACCAGGTTGGGCAGGACCAGGTAGGCGAGGGCGAGGATGCCGGCCAGCACCGCCAGGTGCTCTCGGATCCACTTGAAGACGCGGGACATCAGACCAGCTCCTCCGTCCCGGCCTTGCGCATGTAAACCGTGACCATGCCCAGGATCAGGGCCATCAGAATGAAGCTCAGGGCGGCCGCGGTCGGGTAGTCGAGCACGTTCAGGAACTGCTTCTGGATCCCGTTGCCGACCATCTGCTCGCTCGGCGAGCCGAGCAGCTGTGCGTTGATGTAGTCGCCGGAGGCCGGGATGAAGGTGAGCAGCGTGCCCGCCACCACACCGGGCAGCGAGATCGGGAAGGTGACCTTGCGGAAGGTGGTGAAGGGCCGGGCGTAGAGGTCGCCCGCCGCCTCGTGCAGCCGGGGGTCGATCCGCTCCAGTGAGGTGTAGAGCGGCAGGATCATGAACGGCAGGAAGTTGTAGGTCAGACCGCAGACCACGGCGAGCGGGGTGGCCAGCACCCGGTGGCCGGAGGTCAGGCCGACGGCATCGGTGAGGCTCAGCAGGTGCAGGCTGTTGAGCGTGCTCACCACCGGGCCGCCGTCCGAGAGGATGGTCTTCCAGGCCAGGGTGCGGATCAGGAAGCTGGTGAAGAACGGCGCGATCACCAGGATCAGGATGACGTTCCGCCACCGCCGGTTGGCCTTGAAGGCGATGGTGTACGCCAGCGGGTAGCCGATGGCGAGGCAGAGCACGGTGGCGACGGCCGCGTACGCGAACGAGCGGACGAAGTGCCACTTGTACTCGTTCAGGGCGTCCCAGTAGGTGGCGAAGTGCCAGGTCAGCTTGAAGCCCTGCTCCAGCGAACCGGTCTGCAGCGAGGTGGAGGCCTGGTAGACCATCGGCACCGCGAAGAAGACCACCAGCCAGGCGATGCCGGGGAGCAGCAGCCAGTAGGCGGTGAGCTTGCGGCGCTTTCTCGGCGCGTCGGGGAGGGGGATCACCTGGGGTGGTGCGGCCTCGGTGTGGGTGGTCACGCCGTCTCCTCCCCGGTGCCCGCGTCGATCGCCTGGGAGGCGTCGAGGCCGAAGGAGTGCGCTGGGTTCCAGTGCAGGACGACGGGGGCGCCAGGAGCGATCCGGCCGTCACGCTCCATGTTCTGTTCGAAGACGGCGATCTCCTGGCCGGACTCGGAGCGGACCACGTACTGGGTGGACACACCGATGAAGCTGGAGTCGGCCACCGTGCCGCTGATCCTGTTCCGGCCCTCGGGGACCGTCGCGGAGGCGTGCGCGATGGTGATCTTCTCCGGGCGGACACCCAGGTGGATCCGCGTGGCCTCGGTGGCGCACCGGGACCTGGGCACGGTGAGCCGGACCCCGGCGGCGCTGAGCAGCAGGTCATCGCCGCTGCGGCCGGTGACCTCGGCGGGGATCAGGTTGGACTGGCCGAGGAAGTTGGCCACGAAGGTGGTGGCGGGGTTCTCGTACAGCTCGGCGGGGGCACCGAGCTGCTCCACCCGGCCGCCGTTCATCACCGCGATGGTGTCGGCCATGGTCATGGCCTCCTCCTGGTCGTGGGTGACGTGGACGAAGGTGATGCCGACCTCGGTCTGGATCCGCTTGAGTTCCAGCTGCATCTGCCGGCGCAGCTTGAGGTCGAGGGCACCGAGCGGCTCGTCCAGCAGCAGCACCTGGGGGTGGTTGATCAGCGCGCGGGCGACCGCGACTCGCTGCTGCTGGCCGCCGGAGAGCTGGTGCGGCTTGCGCCTGGCCATCGGACCGAGCTCGACCAGATCGAGCATCTCCTCGACCTGCTTCTTCACGTCCTTCTTCCCGCGGCGACGCAGGCCGAAGGCGACGTTCTCGAAGATGTCGAGGTGCGGGAAGAGCGCGTAGCTCTGGAAGACGGTGTTCACCGGGCGCCTGTAGGGCGGCAGCACGGTGACGTCCTGCCCGCCGATCACGACGGTGCCGGTCGTGGGCTCCTCCAGGCCGGCGATCATCCGCAGCGTGGTGGTCTTGCCGCAGCCGGAGGCACCGAGCAGGGCGAAGAAGGAGCCCTGCGGCACCGTGAGGTCCAGGGGATGGACGGCGGTGAAGTCGCCGTAGGTCTTGCCTATGCCGGTGAGACGGACGTCTCCGCCGGCCGTCGCCGCGTCGCGCAGCTGCTCAGTCATGGTGTCTCTCTGTCAGGTGCCGTACTACAGATGCAGGGGCCGATGTGGGGTCGGACGCCGATCAACTCAGGCGCCGATCAACTTGGAGAACTTGCCCTCGAAGTCCGTCTCCTCCGCCTCGGAGAGGGTACGGAAGACGTGGACCTTGGCGGCCATCTCCGGTGTGGGGACGACCAGCGGGTTCTCGGCGACGTCGGGGGCGAGCCTGGCGAGCTCGTCCTTGATGCCGGCGACCGGGGACACGTAGTTGATGCCTGCCGTGAGTTCGGCTGCGATCTTCTGCTGATAGTAGAAGTCGATCAGGAGTTCGGCGTTCTTCTTGTGCTGAGCCCTGGCGGGGATCAGCATGTTGTCGGTCGAGCCGACGTACCCCTGCTCGGGGATGACGAACTCGATGTCGGGATTGTCCGCCCGGAGCTGGATCAGGTCGCCGCCCCAGGCCAGGCAGGCGGCGATGTCCCCGGAGGACAGCTCTTGACCGTAGTCGTTTCCGGTGAACTTGCGAATCTGCCCGTCGTCCACGCCCTTCTGCAGCCGGGTGATAGCGGCGTCGTAGTCGGCGGTGGTGATCTTCGCCGGGTCCTTTCCCTGGTCCAGCAGCACCATCCCGACCGTGTCGCGCATCTCCGAGAGGAAGGTGACCCGGCCCTTCAGCTCGGGGTCGTCCAGCAGTTGGCCGACACTGCCGACCGGCTTCCCCTTGGTGGCCTTGCGGTTGTACGCGACGACCACCTGAATGCCCGCCCAGGGGTAGGAGTACCGGTTGCCCGGGTCCCAGTCGGGGACGCGGAAACGGTTCTCCACGTTGAGGATCGCGTTGGTGACGTTCGCCGGATCGAGCCGCTGCACCCAGCCGAGCCGGATCAGCCGCCCGGCCATCCAGTCGGTGAGCACCATCAGGTCCCGGCCGGTGTCCTGACCCGCCGCCAGCTGCGGCTTGATCTTGCCGAAGAACTCGACGTTGTCGTTGACGTCCTCGTTGTACCTGACCTTGACACCGGTGGCCGCGGTGAACCCGTCGAGGGTGGGGTGCCGGTCCTTGTTCTTCTCGTCGACGTCGATGTACAGCGGCCAGTTGGAGAAGTTCACCACCTTCTCCGAATCGGAGAGGTCCTTGACGGAGTTGTCGAGGGCCGCCCCGGTTCCACCCTTCGCGGGCGGGATACCGCAGGCCGCGAGGGTCCCGGCGGCGGCCGTGAGGCCCGCGCCACGCAGCAGTGAGCGGCGGGTCAGCGCGGCCCGGCCGTTTGTCAGACTGCGTTCCCACGCCCTGCGGACGGGTTCGGACAGTCCGTCGGCGATCTCGTTGAACTCCATGCGGGGACACCCTCCTGGGGGGAAGAGGCGGGGAGCCGTTGGGGGACGGCTCCCCGGCGGGGTCATCTGTCTCCGAAGACCGTGCGGTGCCAGTCCTTGCGGACCACCGCCGTGGTGTCGTACATGACGTGCTTGACCTGGGTGTACTCGTCCAGTGAGTACTGCGACATGTCCTTGCCGTAGCCGGAGGACTTGTAGCCGCCGTGCGGCATCTCGCTGATGATCGGGATGTGGTCGTTGACCCAGACGCACCCGGCCGCGATCTCCCGGGTGGCGCGCAGCGAGCGGTGCACGTTGCTGGTCCAAGCGGAGGCGGCCAGCCCGTAGGGGGTGTCGTTGGCCAGCCGCAGCCCCTCCTCGTCGCTGTCGAAGGGCAGGACGACCAGCACCGGCCCGAAGATCTCGCCCTGCACCACCTCGCTGTCCTGGGCGGCCCCGGTGATGAGGGTGGGCAGGTAGTACGCGCCGAGCGTCAGGTCCGTACCGTCGTGGCCCTTGGCCGGGGCCCGTCCGCCGGTGACCACGGTCGCGCCGTACCCGCGGGCCCGCTCGACGAAGCCCGCGACCCGGTCCCGGTGGGTGTACGAGACCAGCGGGCCGAGGTCGGTCTGCGGGTTCAGCGGGTCGCCCAGGCGGATCCCGGCGAACAGCTCGGCGACCCCCGCCACGAAGGCCTCGTACAGCGGGCGCTGGACGTAGGCGCGGGTGGCGGCGGTGCAGTCCTGGCCGCTGTTGATCAGCGCACCGGCGACCGCGCCGTGCACCGCGGCCTCGAGATCGGCATCGTCGAAGACCACGAACGGTGCCTTGCCGCCGAGCTCCAGGTGGGTGCGCTTGACGGTGGCGGTGGCCAGTTCGGCCACCCGCCTGCCGACCGCGGTGGAGCCGGTGAAGGAGACCATCGCGACGTCGGGGTGGCGGACCAGCCGCTCGCCGGCACTGCGCCCGGCGCCGGTGACCACGTTGACCACACCGTCCGGGATGCCCGCCTCCGTACACGCCTCGGCGAACATCAGCGAGGTCAGCGGGGTCAGCTCGGCCGGCTTGAGCACGATGGTGTTACCCGCCGCGATCGCCGGGAGGATCTTCCAGGCCGCCATCTGTAGCGGGTAGTTCCACGGAGCGATGGACCCGACCACGCCGATCGCCTCGCGCCGCACGTACGAGGTGTGGTCACCGGAGTACTCCCCCGCGGCCCTGCCCTCCAGGTTGCGTGCCGCTCCGGCGAAGAACGAGGTGTTGTCGATGGTGCCAGGCACGTCGAACTCACTGGAGAGCTTGATCGGCTTGCCGGTCTGCGCGGTCTCCACCCGGGCGAACTTCCCGGCGCGCTCCTCCAGCACGGCCGCCAGCTTCAGCAACGCCTGGGCGCGGGTCCCCGGGGTGGCGCCGGACCACTCGGGCTGTGCGGCCTTCGCGGCGCCGACCGCCGCGTCCACGTCGGAGGCGGACGCGAGCAGGACCTCCCGCACCACACTCCCGTCGGCGGGGTTGACGACCTGGAAAGGCTCCGTCCCGGTGCCCCCGGTCAGGCGGCCCGCGATGTGGTGCGCGCCCGCGCTGAGACTGGTCAGGTCCATCAGGTTCCTCCATGTGCCCGGTGATTCGACGGCCGCGCGCCGGCTGACTGCCCGGTCACCGCGATGGGAGAGCCGCTCGTCCACCGGGATGCGCGATCCTGGCAGGCGCTCCTGGCTTCCACAAGGGATTCCGCTGTCGCCGTCCGGCCGCGCCACGGATTCCGCCGTTGATACCCGGCTTCTCCACAACCGTTCCGCTGACCTTGCCCGCTGGAGTATCCGGGTGACAAGGGTCACTCCGGCAGGCCGCCCCGCAACGGGTTTACAACATGCAAGGCCGACAGAGCGTCTAGTCGATGGATGATTTCCCTGACACTCTGACTCGCTGGAGGCTCGCGATGCTCCCCACCGTCGCCCGCGTACTCGACCTGGACGTTATGCGGCGCGGCCTGCCCGAGGTGGTGGCCGGCGCCGCCCAGCTGGAGCGCCCGGTGCGCTGGGTGCACGTCAGCGAGCTCCCCGACGTGGCCGGCATGCTCCAGGGCGGCGAACTGGTGCTGACCACCGGAATCGCCCTGCCCGAGGACCGGGACGGGCTTGCCAGATACGTCCGGGAGCTGGACGAGGTCGGTGTCGCCGGACTGGTCGTCGAGTTCGGCCGCCGCTACTTCGACAGCCTGCCGCGCGCCCTGGTGCACGCCGCCGATCAGCGTGGACTGCCGCTGATCGTGCTCCGCCGCGAGCTGCGCTTCGTCGCCATCACCGAGGCGGTGCACGCCCTCGTGGTCAACGCCCAGCTGGAGCAGCTGCGCACCTCGGAGGCGGTCCACCAGGTCTTCAACGAGCTGGCCGTGGAAGGCGCCGAGCCGGCCGAGGTGGTCCGCCAGGTGGCCCGGATGGCGGGCCGTCCGGTGGTCCTGGAGAACCTGGCGCACCAGGTGCTGACCCACGATCCGGCCGGCCGTTCGGAGAGCGAGCTGCTGGAGGGCTGGGAGCGCCGCTCGCGCGGGGTCCATCCGCCGGGCCGGACCGGTTACGACCCACGCAGCGGCTGGCTGGTCACCGCCGTAGGCGCGCGCGGCCAGGACTGGGGCCGGCTGGTCCTGGCCGAGGAGCCGGTCCCGCTGCCCGCCGGCACCCCGCACCCGCACGCGATGCTGCTGGAGCGCGGCGCCGCCACTCTGGCACTGAACCGGCTGGTGGTCCGCGACCGGGAGAGCTTGGAGCGGCAGACCCACCGCACCCTTCTCTCCGGCATCCTGACCCACTCGCTGACCGTCTCCGAGGTGGCGCTGCGCGCCCAGGCGCTGGGGGTGCCACTGGAGAGCCGCCGCCTGGTCGGGGTGGTGCTGCGCCAGCGCCGCGAACCGATCCCGGCCGCGCTGGAGGCGCAGGCCCGACTGCGCGACTTCACCGAGCTGGCCGCCGGCGCGATCCGCGCCTGCCGCCTGACCGCCCTGGTCGGCGCGCTGGACGACGAGGGCGTCGGCCTGCTGATCACGCTCGGTTCGCAGCAGGACGAGCACACCGCGCTGGACTCCTTCGCCACCGCGCTGCGCAGGCTGGTGACGGAGAGCTCCAGGGACACCCCGGCGCCCGCGGTCGAGCCGGTGATAGCGGTGGGCTCCTCAGTGGGCTCGGTCCGGGACGCCCGGCGCACCCTGCTGGAGGCCACCCAGGTCGCCGACGCCGCCCTGCACGACGGCGGCCGGACCTCCTCCTACTACCGACTCCCGGACGTCCGGCTGCGCGGGCTGCTCCACCTGCTGCGCGACGACGCCCGCCTGCAGACCTACGTCGAGCGCGAGCTCGGCCCGCTTCTCGCGTACGACGCGGAGCACGGCGGGCAGCTGGTGCAGCTGCTGCGGATCTACCTGGACCAGGGGCGCAACAAGTCGGCCGCAGCCGACGCGGCGCACCTGTCCAGGCCGTCCTTCTACGACCGGCTGCACAAGGTCGAACGGATCCTCGGCGTTGACCTCGACCAGGTCGAGTCCTGCCTCTCCCTGCACGTCGCCCTGCTCGCCCTGGACGCCGTACGGCGCTGAGCGGGCGTCAGACTCCGGCCACCTTGCCCCAGATCTGGTGGAAGCCGGGCCGCTCGTCGGCCTTGACGTCCCGCATGGTGTGCAGCTTGGCCCGGATCTCGTCGGTGGGGAAGATCAGCGGCTCCTCGGCGAGCGCGGCCGTGTCCTGGTCGTCGCTCTGGGCCAGCACCTCGCGCGCGGCCGGGACCGGGCAGATGTACTGCACGAACGCGGCCAGCTTGGCGGCCACCTCGGGCTGGTAGTAGTAGTCGATCAGCTGCTCGGCGTTCTGCTTGTGCTCGGCCTTGTTCGGGATCATCAGACTCTCGGCCCAGAGCTCCGCGCCCTCCTCGGGCACCACGAACTCGATGTCCGGGTTGTCCGCCTTGAGCTGGATCGCGTCCCCCGAGTACGCCTGGCAGGCTATCGCCGCTCCGGAGGCCAGGTCGCTGGTGTAGTCGTTGCCGGTGAACCGGCGGATCTGCTTGCGGTCCACCATCTTCTGCACCAGGTCCATCGCCCGGTGCGCGTCGTCGGCGGTGAACTTGGTGATGTCGGCGCCCTGGGAGAGCATCAGCAGGCCCAGTGCCTCGTCCATCCCGGAGAACAGCGTCACCCGGCCCTTGAGGTCCGGCGCCCACAGGTCGGCGGTGGATTTGATCTCCCGGCCGAGCGCCTTGCGGTTGTAGGCGATCCCCGTGATGCCCGACTGCCACGGCACGCTGCTCTTCCGCCCTGGGTCGAAGGCGGGGTTCCGCAGCTGGGGGTCCAGGTACTTGGCGACGTTCG
The DNA here is from genome assembly GCF_039533515.1 of Kitasatospora cystarginea. Lineage (NCBI taxonomy): Bacteria > Bacillati > Actinomycetota > Actinomycetes > Kitasatosporales > Streptomycetaceae > Kitasatospora > Kitasatospora cystarginea. The sequence continues at coordinate 12,322 of NZ_BAAATR010000036.1, forward strand.
GCATCCGGTCCCGGTCCATCGTCTGCACCCAGCCGAGGTTGACGTAGCGTCCCGCCATCCAGTCGCTGATCACCATCAGGTCCCGGCCCGGGTCGCCGCCCTGGGCCAGTACCGGGCTGATCTTGCCGAAGAACTCGTCGTTGTCGTTGATGTCCTCGGTGTAGGTGACCTCGATGCCGGTCCGCTTGGTGAACTCGTCCAGGGTGGGACGGTGGCCGGCCTTGTCGACGTCGATGTACTGGGTCCAGTTGGAGAAGGTCAGCGTCTTGTCCCGCTCAGAGCGGTCCGGCACCGAGCGCCGCTCCTGGGGTACGTAGGCGGCAGGGATGCCGCAGCCCGTCAGCGCGGCCGTGCCGAGCAGACCGGTGGCACCGAGGACGGCACGGCGGGACGTGGTTGAGCGCATGGGCGTGCTCCTGGGCAGAGAACGTGAGGGAGGAGGGCGTGGGCAGGGGACGGCCCCGGGCCATGGGGGTGCCCGGGGCCGCGTCGGTGCGGAGCCGTCAGACGGTGTGCGCGTCGGTCAGCGTGAGCGCCTCGTCAAGGATCGCCAGACCGGACCTGGCCTCCTCCTCGGTGATGGTGCAGGGCGGAACCACGTGGAAGCGGTTCATGTTGACGAAGGGCCACAGGCCCTGCTTCTTGCAGGCGGCGGCCAGCTCGGCCATCGGCGCGTTGTCGGCGCCGGTGGCGTTGTACGGCACCAGCGGCTCGCGGGTCTCGCGGTTCCTCACCAGATCGAGCGCCCAGAAGACACCGAGGCCGCGCACCTCGCCGACCGACGGGTGGCGCTCGGCCAGCTCGCGCAGGCCGGGGCCGAGCACATTCTCCCCGATGTGCCTGGCGTTCTCGACAATGCCCTCCTCGGCCATCACCTCGATGGTCGCGACGGCGGAGGCGCAGGCCAGCGGGTGGCCCGAGTAGGTGAGCCCGCCCGGGAAGGGCTGCTCGGCGAAGGTGGCCGCGATCTCGGCGGAGATCGCCACCCCGCCCAGCGGAACGTACCCGGAGTTCACACCCTTGGCGAAGGTCATCAGATCGGGCACCACACCCCAGTGGTCGGCGGCGAACCACTCACCGGTACGGCCGAAGCCCGCCATCACCTCGTCCAGGATGAAGACGATCCCGTACCGGTCGCAGATCTCCCGCACCCCGGCCAGATAGCCGGCCGGCGGAACGAGGATGCCCGCCGTGCCTACCACGGTCTCCAGGATCACCGCGGCCACCGTGCCCGGGCCCTCGAAGGCGATCGTCTGCTCCAGATGGGCCAGCGCGCGCTCGCACTCCTGCGCCTCGTTCTCGGCGTGGAAGTTGGAGCGGTACGGGTACGGGCCCCAGAAGTGCACGATCCCCGAGACACCGGTCTCGTTGGCCCAGCGGCGCGGGTCACCGGTCAGCGTGATCGCGTTGGCGGTGGCGCCGTGGTACGAGCGGTAGGCGGAGAGCACCTTGTGCCGGCCGGTGTGCAGCCGGGCCATCCGGATGGCGTTCTCCACGGCCTCGGCGCCGCCGTTGGTGAAGAAGATCTTGTCGAGGTCGCCCGGGGTGCGCTCGGCGATCAGCCGCGCCGCCTCACTGCGCGACTCCACCGCGAAGCCGGGCGCGATGGTGCAGAGCTTCGCCGCCTGCTCCTGGATCGCGGCGACCACCTTCGGGTGCTGGTGCCCGATGTTGGTGTTCACCAGCTGCGAGGAGAAGTCGAGGTAGCGGTTGCCGTCGTAGTCCCAGAAGTACGAGCCCTCGGCACCGGCCACCGCGAGGGGGTCGATCAGTGCCTGGGCGGACCACGAGTGGAAGACGTGCGCGCGGTCGGCGGCCTTGACGGCCCGCCCGGCGGCAGGGTCAGCGGTGGGGATGCTCATGGGCGTAAGCGTAGGGAATCACTCCCACCGGCCAGCAGATGCATCCTGTCAGGCCCTCCCGCGCTCCACCGACAGCCTGACAGGCCGAAGGCCCGGACCGCGCTGCGCGGTCCGGGCCTTCGGGACGGTTGCTCAGATGGCGGTCATGACGTGCTTGACCCGGGTGTAGTCCTCGAAGCCGTAGGAGGACAGGTCCTTGCCGTAACCGGACTTCTTGAAGCCGCCGTGCGGCATCTCGGCGACCAGCGGGATGTGGGTGTTGATCCAGACGCAGCCGAAGTCCAGCCGGCGGGACATCCGCATGGCGCGCGCATGGTCCTTGGTCCAGACCGAGGAGGCCAGCGCGTACTCCACACCGTTGGCGTAGTCGACGGCCTGGTCCTCGTCGGAGAACTTCTGCACGGTGATGACGGGGCCGAAGACCTCGTTCTGGATGATCTCGTCGTCCTGCTTCAGGCCGGAGACCACGGTCGGGGCGTAGAAGTAGCCCTTGTCGCCGACCCGGTGGCCACCGGCCTCGACCTTGGCGTGGGCGGGCAGTCGCTCGATGAAGCCGGAGACCTGCTTCAGCTGGTTGGCGTTGTTCAACGGGCCGTACAGCACGTCCTCGTCGTCGACGCCGCCGGTCTTGGTGTCGGCGGCCGCCTTGGCGAGCGCCTCGACGAAGGCGTCGTGGATCGACTCGTGCACCAGCACGCGGGTGGCCGCGGTGCAGTCCTGGCCGGCGTTGAAGAAGCCGGCCACCGAGATGCCCTCGACGGCCTCGGCGATGTCGGCGTCCTCGAAGACCACGACCGGAGCCTTGCCGCCCAGCTCCAGGTGGACGCGCTTGACGTCCTTGGAGGCCGACTCGGCCACCTGGATGCCGGCGCGGACCGAGCCGGTGATGGAGGCCATCGCCGGGGTCCGGTGCTCGACCATCATGCGGCCGGTCTCCCGGTCGCCGCAGATCACGTTGAAGATGCCGGCCGGGAGCTCCAGCTCCTTGAGGATGCCGCCGATGATCTCGGCCAGCAGCACGGTGGAGGCGGGGGTGGTGTCCGAAGGCTTGAGGACCACGGTGTTGCCCGCGGCGATGGCCGGGGCGAACTTCCAGACCGCCATCATCATCGGGTAGTTCCACGGCGCGACCTGGGCGCAGACGCCGACCGGCTCACGGCGGACGATCGAGGTCATCCCGTCCATGTACTCACCGGCCGCCTTGCCCTCGAGCAGGCGGGCGGCACCGGCGAAGAAGCGGATCTGGTCCACCATCGGGCCGATCTCCTCGGAGAGGGTCAGCGCACGCGGCTTGCCGGTGTTGCGGCACTCGGCGTCCACGATCTCCTCGGCGCGCGCCTCGACCGCGTCGGCGATCTTCAGCAGCAGCTTCTGCCGGGTGCTCGGAGTGGCGTCGCGCCAGATCGGGAAGGCCGCGGCCGCCGAGGCCATCGCCGCGTCCACGTCCGCCGCACCGGACAACGGAGACGTCGCGTAGACCTCGCCGGTGCTCGGGTCGACCACGTCCAGCATGCGGCCGTCAGCCGCATCGACGAACTCGCCGTTGATGTAGTTGCGCAGCGTACGAAGGTCGCTCACGGGTATCTCCTCGGTCTGAACCTGCGGCATTGCAGAATCCGGCGCCAGGGTACCTCTGACGCCGAGTGGCCGGGGCCTGAGAGCCGCGTTCCACTTGCAGATGTGCACGCCCACGCGAGCACCCGGCCACACTACCCGCGTACTGCGCTTATCGACAGGCCCCGAGCTGGTGTGCAACGTAATCCGCACCCGTTTTTCGAAATGGCAACGAAATCAGCAGCGCGCAGGCTTGCATGACCGAAGTGGATCAGGCACAGTGGCGACGTGGCCAACCGCGACCGGAACGCCAGCGTTCCCCTCGACGCCGCCTCCAAGGCGATCATCGAGCAGCTCCAGGAGGACGGGCGCCGCCCGTACGCCGCCATCGGCAAGGCCGTCGGCCTGTCCGAGGCGGCCGTGCGGCAGCGGGTCCAGAAGCTGCTCGACCAGGGCGTGATGCAGATCGTCGCCGTGACCGACCCCCTCACCGTCGGATTCACCCGTCAGGCGATGGTCGGGATCACGGTCGAGGGTGACGTGGAGCCCGTGGCCGACGCGCTGGCCGCCCTCGACGAGGTCGACTACGTGGTCTGCACCGCAGGCTCGTTCGACCTACTGGCCGAGCTGGTGTGCGAGGACGACGAACATCTGCTCGAAATGATCAACAAGCGCATCCGCGCGCTTCCCGGCGTGCGGAGCACCGAGAGCTTCGTTTATCTGAAGCTCCGGAAACAGACCTACACCTGGGGCACCCGATGACAGCCGACCCGGCGCAGAAGGACCTTTCCAAGACCGCCTACGACCACCTGTGGATGCACTTCACCCGCATGTCGTCGTACGAGAACTCCCCCGTTCCCACCATCGTTCGCGGTGAGGGCACCTACGTCTGGGACGACAAGGGCAAGAAGTACCTGGACGGGCTCGCCGGCCTGTTCGTCGTCCAGGCCGGCCACGGCCGCGAGGAGCTGGCCGAGGCCGCTGCGAAGCAGGCCAAGGAACTGGCCTTCTTCCCGGTGTGGAGCTACGCCCACCCGAAGGCCGTCGAGCTGGCCGAGCGCCTGGCGAACTACGCGCCCGGCGACCTGAACAAGGTCTTCTTCTCCACCGGTGGCGGCGAGGCCGTCGAGACCGCCTGGAAGCTCGCCAAGCAGTACTTCAAGCTGACCGGCAAGCCGACCAAGTACAAGGTCATCTCGCGCGCCGTCGCCTACCACGGCACCCCGCAGGGTGCCCTGTCCATCACCGGCCTGCCGGGCCTGAAGGCCCCGTTCGAGCCGCTGGTGCCGGGCACCCACAAGGCTCCCAACACCAACATCTACCGCGCCCCCGCCTACCTGCAGGGTACGGACGGGTCGGTCGACCCGGAGGCGTACGGCCGCTGGTGCGCCGACCAGGTCGAGCAGGCCATCCTGTTTGAGGGCCCGGACACCGTCGCCGCCGTCTTCGTCGAGCCGGTGCAGAACGCCGGCGGCTGCTTCCCGCCGCCGCCCGGGTACTTCCAGCGCCTGCGCGAGATCTGCGACCGCCACGACGTGCTGCTGGTCTCGGACGAGGTCATCTGCGCCTTCGGCCGCCTGGGCACCATGTTCGGCGCCGACAAGTTCGGCTACCAGCCCGACATGATCACCTGCGCCAAGGGCATGACCTCGGGCTACTCCCCGATCGGCGCCACGATCATCTCGGACCGCATCGCCGAACCGTTCTACAAGGGCGAGAACACCTTCCTGCACGGCTACACCTTCGGTGGCCACCCGGTGTCGGCCGCCGTCGCGCTGGCCAACCTCGACATCTTCGAGCGCGAGGGCCTGAACCAGCACGTGCTCGACAACGAGTCGAAGTTCCTGGGCACCCTGAACAAGCTCCGCGACCTGCCGATCGTCGGCGACGTCCGCGGCAACGGGTACTTCTACGGCATCGAGCTCGTGAAGGACAAGGCCACCAAGGAGTCCTTCAACGACGAAGAGATCGAGCGCGTGCTCTACGGCTTCCTGTCGAAGGAACTCTTCAACAACGGCCTGTACTGCCGCGCCGATGACCGCGGCGACCCGGTCATCCAGCTGGCTCCGCCGCTGATCTCGGACCAGTCGACCTTCGACGAGATCGAGCAGATCCTGCGGACCACGCTGACCGACGCCTGGGCGAAGATCTGATCTTCCTGCCGCAACCCTCCGCCGAAGGGCGGCCCCACCGCCGAGTGGGGCCGCCCTTCGGCGCTTTCGGCGGTTCCACGGAAAACAAACCTGCCGGGTTCGGGTGCCTTTGCCCGTGAATGAGCCAGTGTGCCGCAACCGCAACGCGACCTTGTCGTTCTAATCTGACGACTGTCATATCCCCGTCGGCACCAGGATGGACTTCCATGTCAGCGGCCCCGCCCGACAACGACGTGCTCTGGGCCCGAGGGATCGTCAAGTCCCACCACGGCACCCCCGCCCTACGGGGCGTCACCATCGGCGTCCGAACCGGCGAGGTACTCGCCATCACCGGACCGCGCGGCTCCGGCAAGAGCACCCTGCTCGGCTGCCTCTCCGCGCTGCTCCCGGTGGACGACGGCGAGATCTGGTTCAACAGCTCGCCCGTGCACACGCTCACCCGCACCGGCCGGGAACGGCTCCGCCGCGACCGCTTCGGCTTCGTCGGCTCCGAGCCGCACCTGGTACCGGAACTGACCGCCCGGGAGAACGTCGCACTGCCGCTGCTGCTCGCCGGCGCCGGGCACAAGGCCGCCCGCAACTCCGCCGCCGAATGGCTGGAGCGCCTCGACGTCGCCGACTGCGCCACCCTCCGGCCCGGTGAACTGGTCCAGAGTCAGCGGCAGCGGATCGCCGTCGCCCGTGCCCTGGCCCCGCTGCCCTCGGTGGTCTTCGCCGACGACCCCACCGCGCCGCTGCACCGCGAAGCCAAGGACCAGCTCCTGCGGATACTGGTCACCGCGGCCCGTTCGCACCAGCTCACCCTGGTGCTCGCCACCCACGAGCCGGAGCTGGCCAACGTCGCGGACCGTACCCTCGCGCTGGTCGACGGCCGGCTGGCCGCCCCCGTCGCATCCGTGCCGCGCGGCGTCTCCCCCGTCTCCGCCGGGCGCTGAAAGGGACCTCTCCTTGCTCTACCTCCGCCTGGCCCGGGGCTACCGGCCGGCCGACCTCGGCCGCTGCCTGCTCACCGCGGCCGCCGCCGCGGCAGTGGCCGTCTTCCTGCTGCGCGCCCTCGGCCGCGCACTCGCCGATCCCGCCGGCGCCTCGGTCGAACGGCTGCTCTGGTGCCTCCCGCCGCTCGCCGCCGTCGGCTGGTTCGCCGCCGTCGCCGCCCGCGCGCTGCCCGTCGCGCGTGCCGAACGGATCACCGGCCTGACCGCCGCCGGTGCTGGCCCCACCGCCATCCGCGCCCTGATCGCCGGGGAGACGGCCCTCGTCAGTGCCGTCGGCAGCGGACTCGCACTGCTGGCCTTCCTGGTCCTGCGCAACGACATCGCGGGCCCCTCGCTGGCCCCCGAGGTCGGCCTCGGCAGCCCGCTTCCGGCCGCCGCGCCGGTCACCCTGCTGTTCCTGGTCCCGCTGGTCGCCGGTGCCTCGGCCGCCGCGGCGATCCCGCTCACCGAAACCCTGCCGGGACACAGCGAGGCACCCCACCACACCGGCTTCGCTGGCCCGCGGCTCGCCGTGCCCATCGGACTCGTCCTGATCGGCCTCTCACTCGAGCTGTACGGGCTGCGCCCCGGCGCCGCCCAGGACGGCTGGCCGCTCGGGTTGCCCGCCGGGCTCGGCGCCACGAACTCCGCCGCCCTGATCGGCTGGGCCTTCGCCGCCCTCGGCCTGGCGCTGCTCACCGCTCCACTGCTGGCCTGGGGCGGGCAGCTGCTGGTGCTCGGCCGGCCCACCCCGCTCCGGCTGCTCGCCGGACGCGGGCTGACCGCTGAGGCGCATCGACTCGGCGCACCGCTGGCAGTGCTCGCGCTGAGCCTGGCGACCGGGCTGACGGCCATCCGCTCCTGGGCGCACCGGCCGGGCACCGTCGAGACGGTCCCCGCACTCGAGGCGGCGCTGATCGTCGGCTGCGCGATCATGGCCGTGCTCATCCGGGCGGCCCAGATCCGCGACTCCCGGCAGAACGTGACCGCGGCACTGGTCCAGCTCGGGGCCGCGCCCCGGCTGCTGCTCGGGGCTGCCGTACTACGCACGGCGGCCGCCGGGACCGTTCTACTGGTCACCGGCGGCCTGACCGCCGCACTGGCGGCAGCCGCGCTGCGCTGAACGCACCTTCAGCGGCGCGGGGAAGCTCGGCCGGCCGTAAGCCCTCGTCCGTGTGAACCCGCCCCGTGCCGCCCGGGAGCGCGACGGCGCTGGACGGGCGGCACGGAGCGCTCGCGGCTTCCCCGTGCGCCCCTGGAAGCCGCGTCAGCCGGCGGCGGCCAGCTGGCCGCAGGCCCCGTCGATCTCCTGACCGCGGGTGTCGCGGACGGTGGTCGGCACGCCGTGCGCCTGGAGGCGCCGGACGAACTCGCGCTCGTCCTCGGGGCGGGAGGCCGTCCACTTGGAACCCGGCGTCGGGTTCAGCGGGATCAGGTTGACGTGCACCCGCTGGTTCTTGATCAGGCGACCCAGCAGGTCGGCGCGCCAGGCCTGGTCGTTGATGTCCTTGATCAGCGCGTACTCGATGGAGATCCGACGCCCGGACTTCTCCGCGTAGTTCCACGCCGCGTCGAGGACCTCGGCCACCTTCCAGCGGGTGTTCACCGGGACCAGCTCGTCGCGCAGCTCGTCGTCGGGCGCGTGCAGCGAGAGCGCGAGCCGGCAGCTGAGCCCCTCGTCCGCGAGTCGGTTCATCGCCGGCACGAGGCCGACGGTGGAGACGGTGATACCCCGCTGGGAGAGCCCGAAGCCGTCGGGGGCCGGGTCGGTCAGACGGCGGATCGCCGCCAGCACCCGGTTGTAGTTGGCGAGCGGCTCGCCCATGCCCATGAAGACCACGTTGGACAGCCGTGCCTCGCCGCCGGGGATCTCCCCGGCCTTGAGCGCGCGCATGCCCGCCGCGATCTGCTCGACGATCTCGGCGGTGGAGAGGTTGCGGGTCAGGCCGGCCTGGCCGGTGGCGCAGAACGGGCAGTTCATGCCGCAGCCGGCCTGCGAGCTGATGCACATGGTGACCCGGTCCGGGTAGCGCATCAGCACGGACTCGACCAGGGTGCCGTCGAAGAGCTTCCAGAGCGTCTTGCGGGTGGCGTCGTCGTCGCAGGAGACGTGCCGGACCACCGTCATCAGATCGGGCAGCAGCGCCTCGGTGAGCTTGCCGCGCGAGGCTGCGGGGATGTCCGTCCAGGCACCCGGATCGTCGGACAGCCGGCCGAAGTAGTGGTTCGACAGCTGCTTGGCGCGGAACGGCTGCTCGCCCAGCTCGGCGACGGCCTCCTTGCGCTCGGCGGGGCTGAGGTCGGCAAGGTGTCGCGGGGGCTTGGCGCCGCGCGGCGCGACAAACGTCAGTTCTCCGGGCTTAGGCATGGTTCATCCAGTGTCGCAGATCGGCGAAGTGCTCCGGGGAAGCGGTGGCTTCGAACGCGGAAGGCCCGGACGCGCGAAGCGTCCGGGCCTTGTGACCGATCCGGCCGAGGTCAGCTGCCGACGAAGGCCGCCAGCAGCAGCCACACCACCGGTGCGGTCGGCAGCAGCGAGTCGAGCCGGTCCATGATTCCGCCGTGGCCGGGGAGCAGGGTGCCCATGTCCTTGATGCCGAGGTCCCGCTTGATCATGGACTCGGCCAGGTCGCCGAGGGTCGCGGTGACCGCCGCGCAGCCGCCGAGGATCAGACCCTGCCACCACTGGCCGCCGTCAATCACGTACTGCATGATCAGCGCGCCGGCGATCATCGAGAGGCCGACGCCGCCGGCCAGTCCCTCGCGCGTCTTGCCCGGGCTGATGGTAGGCGCCAGCTTGTTCCTGCCGAACTTGTAGCCGACGGCGTAGGCACCGGTGTCGCTGCAGATGGTGACGACCAGGAAGAGCACGATCCGCTGCGGGCCGTCGGCGGCGGCGAGCATCAGGGCCACGAAGGTGGCCAGGAACGGGACGTAGAAGGCGGTGAAGATGCCCGCCGTTATGTCACGCAGGTAGTTCTCCGGCGGCTGGTTCATCCGCCAGATCATGATCGCGAGTCCGGTGAGGGCCAGCGCGGCAGCCGCCCACTGGGCACCGGCCCAGTAGCCCAGCACCGGCATCGCGACCGCCCCCGCCAACAGCGGGTACAGCGGTGTGGCGATGCCCTTGCGCTCGGTCAGCCGGCTGCTGAGCTCCCAGACGCCGACCGCCGCAGCCGCCACCACGACGACCAGGAACAGCACCTTCACGAAGAACAGCGAAGCGACGATGACCGCGCCGAGGCCGACACCGACCCCTATCGCGGCCTGGAGGTTGCGGCCGCCGCGCTGTTTACGGGGCTGCTGGTCGGACTGGGCCAAGGATGTCTCCTGGACAGAGGGCATGATCAGAGTCTGTGCCGCTGGTGGCGCCCCGGTGGCACCGGGGTCTACTTGCAAACGGCCCGTTCGGCGGATGGCACGCCGAACGGGCCTTCAGGTCAACCGGTACGGAGTACGGGGTCACCCGTGACAGGAGCGCCCGGAAGTCTGCCGAGCGCCACCCCGCGAGCCGGAGCCGTCGGGGCGGCGGCCGGATCAGACCTCAAGCAGCTCGGCTTCCTTGTGCTTGAGCAGCTCGTCGATCTGGGCCACGTACCTGGCCGTGGTGTCGTCGAGCTCCTTCTCGGCACGACGGCCCTCGTCCTCGCCGATCTCGCCGTCCTTGACCAGCTTGTCGATGCCGTCCTTGGCCTTGCGCCGGATCGAACGGATGGAGACCTTGGCGTCCTCACCCTTGCCGCGGGCGACCTTGATGTACTCCTTGCGGCGCTCCTCAGTCAGCTGCGGGAACACCACTCGGATGATCGAACCGTCGTTGGACGGGTTGACGCCCAGGTCCGAGTCGCGGATCGCCTGCTCGATGTTGCGCAGGGCGGACTTGTCGAACGGGGTGACGACCGCCATCCGCGGCTCCGGCACGGCGAACGAAGCGAGCTGGTTGATCGGCGTAATGGCGCCGTAGTAGTCCGCGACGATCTTGGCGAACATCGCCGGGTGCGCGCGGCCGGTGCGGATCGCGGCGAAGTCGTCCTTCGCGACCGAAACGGCCTTCTCCATCTTCTCCTCGGCCTCGAGGAGGGTCTCTTCGATCACTGTGTGCTCCCTGTCCGGTTCATCTGCTGTTGTCCCGTACCGGTGCCCCGGACGGCTGTTTGCTGCACGGCCGACTACGGCGCGAGTGGCGGCGGCTCAGGCCTGGCCGGAGTCCTCGCTGATGAGTGTGCCGATCTTCTCACCCTTCACCGCCCGGGCGATATTGCCCTCGGCCAGCAGCTCGAACACCAGGATCGGCAGCCCGTTGTCCTTGCACAGGGTGATCGCGGTCAGGTCCGCGACCTTCAGGTCCCGGGCGATCACCTCGGTGTAGTCGAGCGAGTCGAACTTCACCGCCTCCGGGTTGGTCCGCGGGTCCGAGTCGTAGACGCCGTCCACACCGTTCTTACCCATCAGCAGCACCTCGGCGTGGATCTCCAGCGCACGCTGGACGGCCGTGGTGTCGGTGGAGAAGTACGGCATGCCCATACCGGCACCGAAGATGACCACACGGCCCTTCTCCAGGTGCCGGACGGCGCGCAGCGGCAGGTACGGCTCCGCGACCTGGCCCATGGTGATGGCGGTCTGCACCCGGGTCTCGATGCCTTCCTTGATCAGGAAGTCCTGGAGCGCCAGGCAGTTCATGACGGTGCCGAGCATGCCCATGTAGTCGGAGCGGGCCCGGTCCATGCCGCGGACCTGCAGCTCGGCGCCGCGGAAGAAGTTGCCGCCACCGATCACGACTGCGACCTCGGTACCGGCGCGGACCACCGTGGCGATCTCCCGGGCGATCGCGTGCACGACGTCCGGGTCGACGCCGAGGCCGCCACCGCCGGAAAACGCCTCACCCGACAGCTTGAGCAGAACGCGGCGGCGCGAACCGCCCAGCGCGGTCTCCTGCGTCTCCTGCATGGACTTCTCCTTCTCCACCTACTGGTTCACAGGGCCGGACGTCTCACAGGGCCGAGTGTGCCGTGTGAGGCCGAGACCTGCGCGTACACGCAAGGAGGCCACTGCCGCGGGAACCGGTACGGTGTCCTGCACGGCAATGGCCTCCTCGTCGTTCATGGTGCCGACGCGGCCCGCCCTTCGTCTTCGGCGGCGCTGGATGAGCCCGATCGGCGCGTTCCTGGCCACCCGTCCGGGTGACCGGGCGTTTCCTACCTTAGGCGGGAAGCGCTGGGGAACGTGGCTCAGGCGCCGACGCGGAAGCGGGCGAAGCGCACGAGCTTGACGCCGGCCTCGTCGAGGACCTTGGCGACGGTCTTCTTGTTGTCCTTGGCGAACGCCTGCTCCAGAACGGCGTTCTCCTTGACGAAGCCGGTGACGCGACCCTCGACGATCTTCGGCAGGGCGGCCTCGGGCTTGCCCTCCTCGCGAGCGGTGGCCTCGGCGACGCGGCGCTCGTTGTCCAGGATCTCCGCCGGGATCTCCTCGCGGGACAGGTAGGTCGGAGCGAAGGCGGCGATGTGCTGCGCGACGTCCTTGGCGACCTCGGCGTTCTCCTTGTCGAGCTCGACCAGGACGCCGACCTGCGGCGGCAGGTCCGGGGAGGTGCGGTGCATGTACGCGGCGACGAAGCCCTCGCCCGCGAACTGCGCGAAGCGCTTGAAGACGATCTTCTCGCCCAGGTTGGCGTTGGCCTCGTCCACGAACTGCTGGACGGTCTTGCCGGCCTCGATCTCGCTGGCCAGCGCGGCCTCGAGGTCGGCCGGGGCGGTGGCGGCGACGTGCTTGGCCAGCTGGTCGGCGACCTCGACGAACTTCTCACCCTTGGCGACGAAGTCGGTCTCGCAGTTCAGCTCGACCAGAACGCCGGTGTTGCCACCCTCCAGCACCAGAGCCAGGGCGCCGTTGGAGGCGTCACGGCCCTCGCGCTTGGCGACACCCTTCTGGCCCTTGATGCGCAGGATCTCGACGGCCTTCTCGACGGTGCCCTCGGCCTCGTCCAGAGCCTTCTTGCAGTCCATCATGCCGGCGCCGGTGAGCTCACGGAGCTTCTTGACGTCCGCGGCGGTGTAGTTCGCCATGGTGTGAATCTCTTCTCGCGTCTCGCGTGTCTGCGTGGGGTGGTGCCGGAGGCTGGTGGTTCAGTCCCCGACACGTGGAGAGAGGGGCACCTACCGGTGTCGTACCGGCGGGTGCCCCTCGCCCTTGGTACGTCAGGCCTGCTCGGCCTCGGCGGCCGGCGCCTCGGCGGCGGGGGCCTCCTCGGCGGCCTTCTGGCCCTCGATCAGGTCCTTCTCCCAGGCGGCCAGCGGCTGGTCGGCGCCCGGCTCGGCCTTGGCGTCGCCCTTGGCGACACCGGCGCGAGCCTTCAGGCCCTCGGCCACGGCGTCGGCGATCACGCGGGTCAGCAGGGTGACGGAGCGGATGGCGTCGTCGTTGCCCGGGATCTTGTAGTCGACCTCGTCCGGGTCGCAGTTGGTGTCGAGGATGGCGACGACCGGGATGTTCAGCTTCCGGGCCTCGCCGACCGCGATGTGCTCCTTCTTGGTGTCCACGATCCAGACAGCGCTGGGAACGCGCTGCATGTCGCGGATACCGCCGAGGGTCTTCTCCAGCTTGTCGTACTCGCGCTGGAGGACCAGGAGCTCCTTCTTGGTGAGGCCGGAACCGGCCACATCCGTGAAGTCGATCTCGCTGAGCTCCTTGAGGCGCTGCAGACGCTTGTAGACGGTCGAGAAGTTGGTCAGCATGCCGCCGAGCCAGCGCTGGTTCACGTAGGGCATGCCAACGCGGGTGGCCTGCTCGGCGATGGCCTCCTGGGCCTGCTTCTTGGTGCCGACGAAGAGGACGCTGCCGCCGTGGGCAACGGTCTCCTTGACGAACTCGAAGGCGCGGTCGATGTAGTTCAGCGACTGCAGGAGGTCGATGATGTAGATGCCGTTGCGCTCCGTGAAGATGAAGCGCTTCATCTTCGGGTTCCAACGACGGGTCTGGTGACCGAAGTGGACGCCGCTCTCCAGCAGCTCCCGCATCGTGACGACGGCCATGGCCGTGCTCCTCAGTTGTTGCGCCTGGCTCGTCGGCCCTCGTCGCTGCCGTTGTCGGGCACCGCCGTCGGGAAGCGGCCAGGTCTGGCTCGGTTTGTCCGTGGCGGTCGGGGTGACCGTCACGCCTGACGCCCCGAACGTGCCGAGCCACCCGGCCCTGACGGCCTGAAGGCCGTGGCAGGCTCGGTGGACCGAGCGGCACTCGCACCGGATGTGTCGGGGGCGGTTTCGGCCCGTGCGGACCTTCACCTTCCGACGCAATTCGACCGGTGGCGGGGCGTGCGAAGTCGACCCGGGTGGACCGGGTCGCGTGTGAAGTGTACGGGAAGCGCCGCGCAGCGGGCGACTCCGGCCGATTTGCCGCGGTTGCCGGAGGGCTCGTGGGCGGTCTCGACGCCGACCTTCGAGCGCCGAGCGCCGTCCCGCCGCCCTGCGGACCGTCGGCTGCTCGGTACGTCGGTACGGGCTTGGTGCGGGTGTCCCTGTCTTTTCACCCGCCCGGGTGAGCGAGTTTCCACAGGCGGGGGTTGTCCACAGGAATCGGGGCGGGGGTGGCCAGGTCGGCGGGCCGGCAGCAGCCTCCTGCCATGGCGAACCTCCTTCTCCCTCCTGTGGTGCGCACTGCTGTGGTGCGGGCGCGGACGACGCACCACGCGCGCTCGCGTTCTGCCAGCAGGCTTCCGGGCTTCCGTCCGAGGCTTCCGGGCCTGCCGCGATTCGGCTGCCGAGGCGGCGCCGGGTGGGGCGCCGACACGGCCATGCCACCGCCCACGCCGGACCGGCGCCTGGAGGCGATGCTGCTCACGCTGTTGCTGGCCGCCCTGATGCTGGCCTGTCCGCCGCCCTCCGCCCATGCGGTGGCGGCGTCGGGTGCCGCGCCCGCACTCGGGGCCGGTTCTTGGTCCGCGCTGTCCGCACTCGGCCCCGGCCCCGGCCCTGGTGCCGGCCGTGCGTGGCCGGTCGGCGGACGGTCCGGCCTGTTGCGACGTTTCGACGCGCCACCGGAGCGGTGGGCGGCCGGTCACCGCGGGGTGGACCTCATGGCCCCGGAAGGCGCGACGGTACGAGCCGCCGCACCCGGGGTGGTGTCGTTCTCGGGCATGGTCGCCGGCCGCCCGGTGGTGACGGTGACCCACCCCTCCTCCGGCACACCCCCGCTGCGGACCACCTACCTGCCGGTCACCGGAAGCGTTCCGATCGGTGCCTCGGTGGCGGCAGGAGAGGCCATCGGGACGGTCTCCACGGGGACCGGACACTGCGCAACCGGCTGCCTGCACTGGGGACTGCTCCGCGGGAAGCGCTATCTCGACCCTCTGGCGTTGCTCGGAGGCGGCCAGGCGCGGCTCCTGCCGCTGGACGGCACCTGACGTCGGCCCGAATGACATCAGCCGCGTGACGTCAGCTCGGCCGGCCGGTTACGGACCGAGCCATGGGCCTGGCGGGCGGGCACGGCTCGCGAGAACCTCGACCGGGCCGGCCGCCCGGCGTGGCGGGCACGACTGGAGAGCCCCGGTCGGCCAGGCGTGACTCAGGCGGTCCGGGACGGGGACTCGGCCGTCTTCGCCGGCGCCACCCCGATGACCTTCTTCGCCGTCGCCACCTCGGTGACGAGTCCGTGCAGTGCAAAGGTGACGGCGGCGTCCGAGATGGCCACCGCGTCCTCGACCGGGGCACGTTCGGCCTGCCGGACCGCTGCCTCGACCACGCCCTGCAACAGCGCCGCCGCCAACCGGGGCTGCTCGTGTCCGAGTTCCCGGAGGGCCTGAACGACCAACATGACCAGCTCGGCGTGGGAGGCACGGATGCGCTCTCGGGCCGCCGCGTCCAGTTCGAGCATCGAGATGGCCGTGACCGCGCGGTGCCTCGGGTCACCGGCTAGCGCCAGCTGCCCGCGGACATAGGCCTCGACCCGGGCTTCCGGACCGTCGCAGGCAGTCATGCCCGCCTCGATCTCGGCTGCCCAGAGCGGAAAGTCCACGGCGCAGAGTTCCTCGACCACCGCGGCGCGCGATCCGAAATACTCGTACACCGAGGACCTGGCCAGACCGGTCTTCGACGCGAGGGCCGGGAAGGTGAGGGCGTCCATCCCACCGTCGGTGAGCAGAGACCGGGCAGCGTCGAGAAGGGCTGCGCGCTGCAGCTGACGATGCTCGGCCACTGTGGCTGCTCGGATTTTCGGCACGTTCCTACTGTACGGAGACCGATGACCGCCCGGTACAGCACCACACATCCGGCGGCCGCCGGACGTCCTGGGCGGGCGGGCCCGACAGCCCGCCGATCTCGGCAGTCTGTGCACACCCGCCGGCAAAGAGTCCGTCAGTCGATGTCCAGCCGACAGAGGCCCGCAAGCCGATGCCGGCCGATGGGAGGCCGTCAGCGGATTTCCGTCAGCGGATGTCCGTCAGCTTGGCCCGGAGCTGCAGCACGGACTTGGTGTGGATCTGGCTGACCCTGCTCTCCGTAACACCCAGCACCTGGCCGATCTCGGCGAGAGTGAGGCCCTCGTAGTAGTAGAGCGTCACCACCGTCTTCTCCCGTTCGGGGAGGGTGTTGACCGCCGTGGCCAGCAGGCGGCGCAACTCCCGGTCCTCGGCGATCTCGACGGGGTTGTCCGCGCCGGTGTCCTCGAGGGTGTCCATGAGGCTCAGCCGGTCGCCGCTCTCCCCCACCGGGTGCAGCAGCTCGTCCAGGGCGACGACGTTCGCGAGCGAGAGCTGGCTGAAGATGGCGTGCAAGTCCTCGATCGCGATGCCCATCTCCGCGGCCACCTCCGGCTCGTGCGGGGTGCGGCGCAGCCGGGCCTCCAGGGTGGCGTACGTCCGCTCCACCGCCTTGGCCTTCTGCCGGACCGAGCGCGGGATCCAGTCAAGTGCCCGGAGCTCGTCGATGATGGCGCCGCGGATCCGGCTGATGGCGTAGGTCTCGAACTTGATGGCCCGGTCGACGTCGAACTTCTCGATCGCGTCGATCAGGCCGAAGATCCCCGAGGAGACGAAGTCGGCCTGCTCCACATTGGTGGGGAGACCGACACTGACTCGGCCCGCCACGTACTTCACCAGCGGCGAGTAGTGAAGGATCAGCTGCTCGCGCAGCCTGGCATCCCCTGTCTCCTTGTACGAGCGCCAGAGCGACTCCAGGGCTGTTCGTTCGGCGCTCGCGTGGGCGCCGGCCGCGGAGGCCGGCACGGGTGTGGCAGCCGACCGCGTCGCGGATACAGCGGACGGCGGTACGGCGACGGGCGGCACGGCGGACACCTGTGTGGAGGCGGGCGCGGCACCTGGGGGTACCGCACTGCCGGGACCGCGCCGGGCGGCCGGCGGCCGGGCACCGACCGGGGGCGAGGTCTCCTCCTTGCCACCCGAGGACGGTGGCCGCCCGGCCTGCCGGGTCAGCCCCATCACCCCTGGCGCCTTCGGCTGGTGATCAGCGGTGGGGCGCGCCTCGGCCCCTGGCCCTCCCGAGGACCGGAGGCCACCGACTACCCGATGTCCGGGAATGTGTGTGGGCATGCGTTGGTCTGCGCCGTTCTGCCGAGTCATGTGCTGATAGGAGACACTGCGAGCGTAGCGTGACCGACTCGCTGCAGTGTGCTACCGCCACTCGGTCGTCCCTCGAACCGGTGGCGAGCCCGGCGCGTCGTTCTGCGCTCGCCACCGCTGCGGCGGGTTCACCACCTCCGGGACGATTCGGCCCGGTCGGACCGGGCAGCCGGCAGGTGATCCGGCAGGGCATGGATCTACGCTCCGCCTGGGCTGTCCCGTCGGCACACGGTCCGGTGTGACGCCTTGCGGACCGTCGGGGCCTCGCCCAGGGGCACGCTGCCTGCTGGGCGCCGTGGTGGTGCCCCGCCCGCCGGACCTCGTAGCGGCGCGTCCCCGGGGACGTCCGGTGTCTCAGTGCGTCGCAGGTCGGGTTCTCCTGACGAGCCTCCAATGCGCCCCGAACCGCTCCACGAAACCGAGCGAGCCCAACTCGTAGAGCCGCTGCAGCACTTCGTCCTGCGGCAGCCCCGCCGCGCGCGCCAGACACTCGACGGGCGCACCGTCGGCGGTGGCTGGCACCGCCTCCAACACTCTTGCCACAGCGGGCTCCAGGTGGTCCCTGGGCAGGACGGGCCCGGAACGCTTCGGTGCCAGGTCGTCCCCGATGGCTCCGATCAACTCGCCGACCTCGGCGGCGTCTGTGACCAGTGTGGCGCCGCCGCTGCGGATCAAGGCGTGTACTCCGGCAGAGAGCTCCGAGGTCACCGGGCCGGCCACGCCCATGGTGTGGCGGTTGAGGTCCCGGGCGCGGCGGGCCGTGCTCAAGGCCCCGCTGCGGAGGGCTGCTTCGACCACCACCGTCCCTCGGGTCAGTGCCGCTATCACCCGGTTCCGGAGCACGAACCGGAATCTGTTGGGGTGTTCGCCAGGCGCCAATTCGCTCAGCAGCAGGCCCTGTTCGGCGATCCGTGAGATGAGTTCGGAATTGCCTGGCGGATAGGCCTCGTCCACCCCGCAGGCGAGGACCCCGATGGTGATGCCGCCGACCGCGAGCGCGCCCCGGTGAGCTGCGGCATCGATTCCGTACGCCGCGCCCGAGACGACCACCCAGCCGCGTTCGGCCAGTTGGGCCGCCAGTTCTCCGGCGACGTGCGCTCCATAGGTGGTGCAGGCCCGGGCACCCACCACGGCGACCGAGCGCAGTGCGAGCAGGCGGAGCGAGCCGGTACCTCTGGTCCAGAGCCCGACAGGTCTGTTGTCCCCCAGGTCATCGAGCTGTGAGGGCCACTCGATGTCGCCCGGAATGATGAACCGCCCACCGAGGCTGTGCACCCGCTCCAGATCCGCCTCGGGGTCGAGCCCCGGGAGTCTGGCCCGGTATCCGTCGAGTCTGGTGGCGTCCAGATCGAGGTACCCGGGCACCGTGCGCGCACGGATGGCCTCGATGAGGGTGGGCGCGTTGACCTTGGTGAGCCATCGCCCGATCACCGCGTCGCCAGGCTCGATGAGGCGGGCTAGGGCCGCTCGGGCGAGCCGCTCCGATTCCCGTCCTTCGCGACTCGGCGGATTCGAGCCGAGGACGGGCTCGCCCGCCGACCGGTCGGCCGCACTAGCCGGACCGGGGTGGTTGGGCCCTGCCGAGGGGATCAGCGGCGGCTGGACCGACAGGGGGCGGTTCGGTGTCGTGCGTGCTGACGGGGATCGGGGCAAAGGAGCCGTTTCCGGCACTCCGGGCGGTCTGTCGGATAGTGCCCTACGGGCGGGCGTGGAGCGGGCGGGATTCGAGCGACCGGGCTTCGAGTCGCCGGGAGCGCTGGTGCGGTTCATCTGCACCTCCATGGGGACGGCAGATCGATCATGGGTATGGCAGATCGGCGGGTCTGCTCATCGGCCCCGACTGCTGGTCAGTTCTCGCCGCCCAGGTACAGGTCGGGATCCTGGTAGGCGAGCGGCTTGGGAGTCGTGGCCGGAAGACCGCGTTCGACGCCGGTTCGAAGAACCAGGGCGGTATGGACGTCGATCCTGGTGGGGCGGTCGCGGCCGACCAGATCGGCGACCGTCCAGGCGACCCGGAGGACCCGATCGAGCCCTCGGGCGGTCAGGATGCCGCGCTCCAGTTCCCGCTCGGCATCGATGAGGGCACCGGGCGCCAACTTCCACCGCGTGCGTAGGAAGTGCCCCGGCACCTCGGCGTTGGTACGCCACGGGGTGTCGCTGAGCCGGGCGGCTGCACGGGCACGCGCGTCCAGTACCCGGGCTGCCACCGTGGCGGTGCTCTCGGCCGTTCTGCCGCCGTCCAGCAGCTCCACCCTCGTCACGGGGGCGACCTGGACCTGGAGGTCCACCCGGTCCAGCAGCGGCCCGGAGAGCCTGGCCTGGTAGCGATGGACCATCGCCGGGGTGCATTCGCAGCCCTCGCCCCGCTGGGAGAAGCGGCCGCACGGGCAGGGATTTGCTGCCAGGCAGAGTTGGAATCTGGCCGGCAGTCGCAGTGATCCGGCGGCTCGTGCAATGGTCACCTCGCCGGATTCGAGCGGCTGTCGCAGAGCGTCGAGCACTCTGACGGGGAACTCCGGGGCTTCGTCCAGAAAGAGGACGCCCCGGTGCGCCAGTGAGACCGCGCCGGGCCGGGGCAGACCACTGCCTCCTCCGACGATGGCCGGCATGGTGGTGGAGTGGTGCGGCGCGTAGTAGGGCGGTGTGTCGATCAGCGGCCGGTCGGGCGGCAGCAGCCCGGCGACCGAGTGGATGGCCGTCACCTCCAGTGCCTCGGCCTGGCTGAGCGGCGGCAGCAGCGAGGGAAGTCGCTCAGCGAGCATCGTCTTCCCCGCGCCCGGCGGACCCTTGAGGTAGAGGTGGTGCCCGCCTGCGGCAGCGATCTCCAGGGCACGGCGGGCCTCGTACTGACCCGTGACATCGGTAAGGTCCAGCCTGGCGGCCCCCTCCCGCAGGTGGCCGTGGACCCCGGCTCCGGGGACCATCAGGCCAGCCAGCGACGGATCGCGCCGCCCGGACAGCTGATCCGGCTCCTCGTCCGGTACCGGTGCCTGGGTGAGTACGGCGATCAGTTGGCGCAGGCTGCGGACGCCGAGGACGGAGACCCCTGGGACAAGAGCGGCCTCGGCAGCGGTCGGCTCCGCGACGACGACGTGCTTGTACCCCGCGTCCGCTGCAGCGAGGACGGACGGAAGCACTCCCCGCACCGGACGGACCCGCCCGTCCAGGCCCAGCTCGCCGATGATCAGCAGATCGGCGATGGAGGCCGGCTCCAGCCGCTCGGCCGCTGCCAGGACCGCGCAGGCGACGGCGA
This sequence comes from Kitasatospora cystarginea, assembly GCF_039533515.1. Lineage (NCBI taxonomy): Bacteria > Bacillati > Actinomycetota > Actinomycetes > Kitasatosporales > Streptomycetaceae > Kitasatospora > Kitasatospora cystarginea. Next base: position 32,688 of record NZ_BAAATR010000036.1, read on the forward strand.
GGTCGAAGCCGCTGCCGCTCTTCGGTACGGAGGCCGGGCTGAGTCCTACCGTCAACTTCCGCTGCGGCCAGCTCTCCCCACTGTTGACCACCGCCGCGCGAACACGATCCCGAGCCTCGGTGAGGGCTTTGTCGGGCAGACCGACCAGAGTGAAGGCCGCGAGGCCGGGTTCGAGGTCTGCCTGCACCTCGACCACCACGCCGTCCACCCCGACCAACGCCACCGAACACGTCCGGGCGAAGGCCACCTCACACCGCCCCGCGGTAGTGCTCGACCTGGGCGGCGCCCTTCAGCCGGTTGACCACCGCGATCAGGTCGATCCGGACCCCACCGGGTGGCAGAGGAGCCGGGCTGGCCAGCAGGGCCGCCTGCGCCTCGACCCCGGGCTCGACCGCCGGATCCTCCCCGGCTGCCGTCGCAATGCGGGCGAGGCCGTCGAAGTGGGCCGGCCAGCGTTCGCCGAGCCAACGCTCGGCCAAGTGCCGCAGACGCTCCGCCTTGGTCCGGTCGATGGCTTCACTCGGCTCCTGGAACCCGCGCTCGGAACGGGTCTTGACCTCGCAGACGGCGAGCGTGTCGCCGTCCAGGGCGACGATGTCCAGCTCGCCCTCTGCGCAACGCCAGTTGCGCTCCAGGATTCTCAGGCCGCCCGCGGTGAGCCACCGGGCGGCCACTTCTTCGCCGTAACGGCCGAGTCCGTTGTTGGAACTCTGCACGGCTATCACCTCCATGCCAGGGAGGTTGCCGATCCGGCCGCATTCAGGCCAGAGAGTCCTCAATTCCTGTGGATAACCCTGGGCTGTGGATAACCCAAGTAGCTCACAAGAGTGAATACCGGGCAGAACACTCGACATCGGGCCGGAGCCCGGACCAATGTCAGCTGCCAAACGCCGCATCGTCGGAGGGCAGCTCCAGGTCGCTCTTCGCCAGCTCCTCGATATTCACGTCCTTGAAGGTCAGCACTCTCACCTTGCGGACAAACCGGGCCGGTCGGTACATGTCCCAGACCCAGGCATCCGCCATCGACACCTCGAAGAACACTTCGCCCTGGACCGAGTGCACCTGCAGCTCGTAGTCGTTCGTCAGATAGAAACGTCGCTCGGTCTCGATCACGTACCTGAACAGGCCGACGACGTCCCGGTACTCCCGGTAGAGCTTGAGCTCCATCTCGGTCTCGTACTTTTCGAGATCCTCGGCACTCATTCAGGCGTCCCCTCAACTCGTCTGGTCCACCCCATTGTGGACCACCGAACCCGCCGGGAGAGCCTTACCGGCAGGACTGGCGGGCCGTCCTTCAGCAGGCGGTCGACCAAGTCCGCCAGCGCCGCCGGGTAGACCGTCTCCTCGGTCACCCGCAACTCCGGCACCGTCCACCAGCGCGCGGTCATCAGCTGTGCGTGTTCCTCAGCATCGCACGCGACGGGTCGCCAATCGGTACCCCGGCCTCCGGCTCCGACTCCTGTCTCGCTTCCCGGCCCGCAGTCCCGTCCATCCACCGGTCCACAGCCCTCCCCACTCTCGCGGCCACCGTCCCAGAGGCGGGCCAGGTGGAAGCACTGGTCCTGCTCGTAATGCCGTCCTTGGAAGGAGTAGACAACCGTGTCGTACGCCACCACCGGCCCCAGCTCGACATCCCTCAGCCCGGTCTCCTCCGCGAGCTCCCGCAGTGCCGCATCGCGCGGTTCCTCGCCCGGCTCCAACCCGCCGCCGGGTGTGATCCACCAGCTGACGCCCGGGACAGCCGGGTCCGTGCCGCGGAAGAGCAGGATCCGGCCCTCGCCGTCCAGGAGCAGGACCCGCGCCGCGCGCCGCCGCTCGACCATCCCCGTCACCTCCACACCCTACGGAAGCCGCCCCGCTCGCCCGGGGAGCACCCGAAGGCATCCCGCTCGCCTCGGAAGCACCAGGAGACGCCTCAGCCAGCCGATCGCGCGTTGCCCTGGGGCGTGCCCGGCAAATCGCTCCGGACTTCCCGGCCACCCGGCGTGGACCGGTCCACCGAAGCGCTCATCAACCGCTGCGGCGTCCGAGCCTGCGGGCGAGCGACACGATCCCACCGGCGGCCGAGGCGAGCACGACCACCCCCGCGCCACCGGCCATCGCGTACATCGCCGGGCCGACCGGCCCCGGCCTGGCGGCCAGCGGCGCGCCGAGTCCGTCGAACGCAACCGTACGCTTGGTCACGGCGAAGCGGGCATAGGGCCAGACCGTCGCCTCGACCCGAGCGGTCACGTCGGTTGCGGGGACGGTCCCGCTCGCGACATCGAGATGTGCTCGCGAGTCCAGCGAGTTCGCCCTGAAGTCCCCGAGCAGGAACAGCCGACCAACCGGGACGATCGTCTTGAAATCGGCTCCGGGCATCGCCGACGTCTCCACGTACGGTTCGTCGATCGGCTTGCCGTTCACCAGCAGGCGCAGCTTGGAGTCGCAGCACGCCACGGTGTCCCCACCGACCGCCACCACTCGCTTGACCATCGTCTGGTCGCCCCACTGCGGGTCCCGGAAGATCACGATGTCCCCCCGGCCGACGGCTCCGCCGTTCACCGTGCGGGCCAGCACCGTGTCCCCCGAGAGCACCGTAGGGGACATCGAATCGGTCGGGACCCGGTACGGACGGTAGTTGAGTGCGATCACCACGAATCCGCCGATCATCGCGGCGAAGCCGAGGCCGATCACCAGGCCGTGCAGTACCGAGACCAGGCTCCGCCGTTTCACCGCGCCCGTTCTGCCGGCCGCTGCCGACGCCGGAGTCGTGTGCTCCACGACACCGCTCATCGCCACCGCCCCTTCCAGGTCGAATCGCGCCCGACACGAGTGCGCCGCGGCGGGCTCGGAAAAGCCGACAGGCCGTGGCACGTGCGAGCAGATTACTCGCCGGTACCACGGCCCGCGCAAGACCCGACAGCAGACTCGGAACGTCTCAGCGGCGGGACCGCCGAAGCCACCAGACCACCGGCAGCGCGACCCCCGCCCCAGCCACCGGAGGCGTGAACGGCACTGCCGCGGAGGCCAGTCCCTTCTGGTCGAAGGTGCTCGGCACCGGCAGCGTCGCCCAGTCGCTGATCGGCCAGGCAACCACGAAGGCACGGCCGATCACGTTGCCCACCGGTACCGTCCCACCGCCTGGCTGGTCCTGGTGGAACCGGGAGTCCAGCGAGTTCCCCCGGTGATCGCCCATCACCCAGATCCGCCCCACCGGCACCTTCACCGGACCGAACGGCCTGTCACCGCAGGGCGTGTTGCCCGGGAAGATGTACGGCTCGTTCAGCGCGATCCCGTTGACCTTGACCGGCCCGGTGCCCTCGCACTCGACGGTGTCGCCACCAACTGCGATGACCCGCTTGATCAGGTCCTTCTCGTTGGCCGAGGGCATGAGGCCGATGAAGCTGAGCACGTCCTGCACACCCCGGACGAAGGAGTTGCCACTCTGCTGGACGGGCTCGTCGGCCAGCCAGCCGCCCGGGTCCTGGAAGACCACCACATCACCGCGCTCCGGCTCCGCACCGAACCACGGCGTGAGCTTGTCCACCAGAACCCGGTCGCCGATCCGCAGAGTGTTCTCCATCGACCCCGAAGGAATCGAGAACGCCTGGACGAAGAATGTCTTGATCACCAACGCCAGGATCAGCGCGATGCCGACCAGGATGGGCAGTTCCTTCCAGAAGGAACGCTGCTTCGGCGGCTCCGGAGTCTCCTCGGAGTCATCGTCCGATGCGCTCGGCGAACCGTCTCCGCCGTCGCCGCCACCCAGCCTGGCAGCCCCGTCGTCCGGTCCCCCGGTGCCCGACTCGCCCGCTTTGGAAGCCGATCCGCCCTCGCCGGGCTCCGGCGGCTGCGCGGACTCGGCGGACCGGACAGTACGACCACCGGCGCCTTCCGGCTCGGGAGCCCCCGAGCGGGCGCCGATCACCAGATCCCCCACAACATCTCCTCCCTGCTGTGCGGACGCCCGCGCGCCCGCGCTCACCAGTGCCGCACAGCGGGCACCACGCTCTGTGACCGACCGTCAACCCGCCTCAGGCCTGCCCAGCACGGGCGTTCCTGACACCGGCACAGCCTCCGGAGGCAACCGGAACGTGCACCGAGCGCTCCAGCACTTCTCTATCACTCCAGGACATCACGCCACCGCTCCCACACGGCAGATCCGGTGATCAACCGGCCGGCCACCCGGGCCGGACCACCGCCCGCCTCGGTCGCGCGAGGAACGGAGCTACGCCCAACACACCCATAACGAGCGGAGGTTCCGCTGGATCCGGGTTGGCCCCGGCCGATTCCGCGGTGCCCGAAGCACGGTCGAAGTCGTGCGGATTGAAGGTCCTCGTGGACGAAGGAAGCGCGGAAAATGAGGTAGGTACGTCAAGTTGGCGCATGCGTCCCATCGGCCACGCGATCACGAAGGCCCGACCGATCACATTGGCCACCGGGACGGTGCCGTCACCGGGCCTGTCCATGTGGAACCTGGAGTCGGCCGAGACATCCCGATGATCACCCATCACCCAGAGCCTTCCGGGCGGGACGGTGACTTTGAACGGCCGGCTCGACGGCGCGTTGCCGGGCGCGACGTAAGGCTCGTCCAGCGGCGTGCCGTTGACGCTGACCCGGCCCTTGGCGTCGCAGCACTCAACCGTGTCCCCGGCAACACCGATCACCCGCTTGATCAGATCCTGCTCGTCCTCGGACGGCAGCAGACCCACGTAGGAGAAGGCCTGTTTCACCCTGCGGAGCACCGGTCCGTCCGAGGAAGGCTTGTGCTCCGACTCCAACCAGCCGCCGGGATCCTTGAAGACAACCACTTCGCCGCGCTGCAGCTGCGCGCCGAACCAGGGAGTGGCCTTGTCCACCAACACCCGGTCACCGATCTGGATGGTCTGCTCCATCGAGCCGGAAGGGATGACGAAGACCTGTACCAGAAACGTCTTGAGCAGCAACGCGATCACCAATGCGACCACCAGGATCATGGGCAGTTCACGCAACAGGGACCGGCGTCTGCGGCGCTCTGCTCGACGTGCTGTCCGTCGGCGCTCGGCACGCCCTCGGACAACAGCAACCTGCTCTGCCCCGGGCCGAGGAGCTGACTCGGCCGTTGATCCAGGTATCGACTCCGTCGCTGCGAGAGCCGGCGAGCCGGTCGGCGAAACGACCGGCCGACCCCTACCTCTGACCCCCATGGCCACCAGTCCCCTCCACAGCGGTGAACCCGGCAGGGCGCCCCAGTGAAGACCAGCGTCCGATCGGGAAGACCACCCAGTCCGCGCGGCCGATCACCTTGGCCTCGGGAACGAAGCCGCCACCGGGCTCACCGAGGTGGTCCCGCGAGTCCCGGGAGTCACTCCGGTGGTCTCCCATCACCCACAACTTCCCCGCCGGCACCACCACATCAAAGGCCACCTTCGAGGGGGTGTCACCGGGATACAGATACTCCGACTCATTCAACGGCGCGCCGTTGACCTTGATCCTGCCGTCGGAACCGCAGCAGGTGATCCGGTCCCCGCCGATCCCGATCACTCGCTTCACATAGACCGAGTCACTACCGGAGGACAGTCCGAATCCAGCGAGAAAGCGCTGTGTGGCAGACGCTTCGGAGGCGTACGGGAGAAAGGAGCCGATGCCGTCGAAGACCACCACGTCCCCGCGCTGCACGTGCCTGCCGAAGTCGTATGCCAACTGATTCACCAGAAGGCGGTCTCCCGGTCGGAGCGTGCCCTCCATCGACTCGGACGGCACCCCGAAGGGGCGGACGACAAAGAAGTTCAGCAGCAGCAACGTCGCCAGGCAGAGCCCGGCCCCCAGGAGGAACGTCCGTGAGAACCACCGATCCCCACCCGCCGACCGTGCCCCGCTCTCGGAGTGCTCCGCATCGTCCGGCGGCATTTCTGCGTCGGCTACGGCGATGTCCGCGCTCGGTGTGGCAGGGCTCGGGCCGACCGTGGTCCCACCACTACCGGGCCTCGCTCCTTCGCCCGCACCTGGAACGGCTCCGCCTGCCCTGGGTGCGGCTTCATCCGCACCTGGCCTGGCTCCGTCCGCACTTGGCCCGGCTCCTTCAGCACCGGCCCCGGCTCCGCCGATGTCCGCCGTGGCTTCTCCCGAGAGCCGACCTTCGCCGGAAACGACCGCGGACCGCGGCAGCGAGTCCGCACCCGAAGGTGCAGGACTGCCGTCGCGGTCCGCGGGAGGTTCGTGCGTGCTCATCGGGGCTGAGCTTATCCCTAGGGTTCTCAGCCCGGTCCGGGCGTACCCGGCCCTCGGCAGAGCCGAGGGTGAGCGGATCAGCTCTCGCGCTTCTCCTTGACCTTGGCGGCCTTGCCGCGCAGGTCACGCAGGTAGTACAGCTTGGCACGGCGGACCGCACCGCGGGTCACGACCTCGATCTTCTCGACGACCGGGGTGTGAACCGGGAAGGTACGCTCCACGCCGACGTTGAAGCTGACCTTGCGGACGGTGAAGGTCTCGCCGACACCCGAGCCGTGGCGGCGGATAACGATGCCCTGGAAGACCTGGATACGGGAGCGGTTGCCCTCGATAACCCGGACGTGAACCTTCAGGGTGTCACCGGCGCGGAACGCCGGGATGTCGGTACGCAGCGAGGCCGCGTCGACAGCAGCGAGCTTGTTGCTCATGATGCTCTCCATCGCAGGCGCCACGGGCCGCCCACGGAAATTCGTCTCAATGGGGTGTGCTGCGGGCCGCCTCGGTCTTCGACGTTCCCCCCGTGGCGGGGGCGTCGGACCACCGGCCCCTACGAGAGGAGCCCGACGACAGACAACAGTCGCTCATTCTTCCATAGCATCGGCCGCAGACCGAAATCGGCCGAGCTGCTCGTCCCAGACCAGGCCGAGAACACCGAGGGCTTCCCGCTCCTTCTTGTCGAACGCGTCGTACTTCCAACGATCGACGAGGTCGGGCCGGTTGGCCAGAGTACGGGCGAACGCCTGCTCACGGCGCCAGCGTGCGATCTTGCCGTGGTGTCCGCTGAGCAGCACCTCCGGTACGGCCCGTCCACGCCACTCGGCGGGTTTGGTGTAGACCGGACCCTCCAGCAGGTCGGCCATGGCGCCGGGGGCGAACGAGTCGTCCCGGTGCGACTCCGCGTTACCGAGGACGCCGGGCAGCAGTCGGGCGATCGCCTCGACCATGACCAGTACGGCGACCTCGCCGCCGGCCAGCACATAGTCGCCGATCGACGCCTCGACCACGGGCATCCGGGTCGCGGCCTCCTCGATCACCCGACGGTCGATGCCCTCGTAGCGAGCAGGCGCGAAGGCCAACCAGGGCTGCGCTGCCAGTTCCTGGGCCAGCTCCTGGGTGAACGGACGGCCGCTCGGGGTGGGGATCACCAGGGTCGGAACCGCGCCCTCGGGCCCCTGCGAGACCACCGCGTCCAGCGCGGCCCCCCACGGTTCGGCCTTCATCACCATGCCGGGTCCACCACCGTACGGGGTGTCGTCCACGGTGCGGTGGACGTCCGTGGTCCAGCTGCGCAGGTCGTGCAGGTGGACGTCCAGCTGGCCGCGGGCGCGCGCCTTGCCGACCAAGGAGACGTTCAGCGGCTCCAGGTACTCGGGGAAGATCGTGACGACGTCGATCCGCATTTCACTCATGCGTCGGCCTTGCCCTCACTGGCGTCACCTGCGGCGTCGCCCTCGCTGTCGGGACCGGCACCGTCCCCGGCAGATCCCGCGCCGGCATCGCCCTCGGCAGACACTGCGGCGGTACCGCCCTCGACAGGCTCCGTACCGGCGTCGCCCTCCGTCGAGCCGACGGCCACCACCGCCTGCTCGGGGTCGATCAGGCCGGGCGGCGGGTCGATCACGGCGCGCTGGTTCTCCAGGTCGATGGTCGGAACGATCTTCTCCACGAACGGCACCAGCACCTCCGTCCCGTCGACCTTCTTCACGGTCAGGAGGTCCTGGTAGGGCAGGTGGATGATCTCGGTCAGCTCGCCGACCGGGGTGCCGTCCAGCAGGACCACGTCCAGGCCGATCAGCTGGTGGTCGTAGTACTCGTCCTCTTCCTCCGGCAGCTCATCCGGGTCGACCTCCGCGATCAGCAGGGTTCCGCGCAGCGCCTCGGCGCCGTTGCGGTCCTTCACCCCGGCGAAGCGCAGCAGCAGCCGGCCGCTGTGCACCTTGCCGGACTCGACGGTCAACGGCCCCGCCGACGCCGGGTCGGTCAGCAGAACCGCACCGGGGCCGAGTCGGAGCTCCGGCTCGTCGGTGCGGACCTCGACGCTGACGTCCCCCTTGATGCCGTGGGCGCGGCCGATCTTGCCGACGACGAGCTGCACGGTGATCGCTCTCCTGAAGTTGCTGGGCTTGCGCTGCGAAGGATCGAAGGAACGGAAAAACGAAGGAACGAGAACGGAAGGAAAAGCATGGAAGGAACGAAGAAGGCCGGTCGGGACGACGAGCGTCCCGACCGGCCCCAAGCCTGACGGCTGTGCGTCAGCGAATGCTGTCCACGTCGACCAGGTCGACTCGGACGTTGCGACCGCCGAGAGCGCCGACCACGGTGCGCAGAGCGCGCGCGGTCCGGCCGCCCCGGCCGATCACCTTGCCGAGGTCATCGGGGTGCACTCGCACCTCGATGGTGTTACCCCGCCGCAGGTTGCGAGAACGAACCTGCACCTCGTCGGGGTGCTCGACGATGCCCTTCACCAGGTGGTCGAGGGCTTCCTCGATCACGATCAGGCCTCGGTGGAAGCGGCCTCGGCGTCAGCCTCGGCCTTGTCCGACTTCTTGGCCTTCGGGGTGATGGCAACACCGGTGGTGCTGTCCTCGAAGCCGGCAACGGCCTTGGCGAACAGGTGCGAGTAGTCCTCGACCTTCGGCTCGGCGACCTTCAGCGGCGCCGGAGCCGGCAGGCCCTTGAACTTCTGCCAGTCGCCGGTCAGCTTCAGGATGGCGAGCACCGGCTCGGTCGGCTGGGCGCCGACGGACAGCCAGTACTGGGCACGGTCGCTGTCGACCTCGATCTTCGAGGGGTTGTAGGTCGGCTGGTAGATGCCGATCTCCTCGATCGCGCGACCGTCACGCTTGGTGCGCGAGTCGGCAACGACGATGCGGTAGTGCGGGGAGCGAATCTTGCCGAGACGCTTCAGCTTGATCTTGACTGCCACGGGAGTGGATTCTCCTGGTGTTGACGTGGGTGAGCGGCCACTGCCATCGCGTGGGGTTGCGCGGCCAGCCGTTCAAGGGACACGCCAGCCGTAGGAGAGAGGGGTCCTGCCCGGCTGCCGAGTACTCAGCTGTCCATTCTGCCACACCGCGGTCGCCGCCCCGAATCGGGCCCTCCCCCGGACGGCGCACCGGCGGGAACGACGACCGCGCGGAGAACACCGGAGATCCCAGCGAGCCGACAGTCAGTCGCACTCCTCGAACCGACAGGCACCTCGAACAACCGACACCGCCGAGGTTCCGGACACGTCGCCCCGCCGAAGACGGAATCCCGCCCGACACGCCGCCCCATCACCCGACACGCCGCCCCATCAAAAGACGCCACCCGCCGAAGACGCGCCCAGGCGCCGCCAGCACGCACGCCGGCCAAGCACGCACACCGGCCCGGCGGCGCCGGCGACCCGACCGAACCCGCAACGCTTCCCTCAGGCCCCGCCAGGCCCGATCAAACCCCGCCGGCCCCTGACGCCCCCGACGGGAAGAGCCCTCGCCGACACCCCGACGGCAAGAGCCCCCACCCGTACGACGCCCGAGGACTCAGGCGATCCGGAACGGCTGCTGGCACGCCCCGCAGACGATCGACGCCTGGGCGAGCACCGAGGGCACTACCCGGACGTTCCGGCCGCAGCCGCAGACCGCCTTGACCCGGACGCCGCCTCCCGAGGAGCCGTGCCGCGCGGCCGGGCCCCGGAACGTACGCTGCCCGCCCTCGCCGGCCACGGCCAGCTGATGCGCACCGAGAGCACGATCGAGCCGCTCGATGGTCTGGGCGTAGCGCTCCTGGGTCTCCTTGAGCATGGTCACCTGGGAGAAGCCGCTGCTGGCGTGCGGCTCGACCGGGTGGGCCAGCCCGAGCTCGCTGGCGAGCATCAGAAAGCGGCGGTTGTGGTAGCGCCCGGCCCGCGAGGTGTCGCGGATGTCCCGCGCGGCAGCCAGGCCGTGGGCGGCCTCGTGCAGCAGCCGCTCGAAGCCGAGCTGGGTGCCGCAGGCCGAGGAGGACTCGCCGATCAGCGCCTCAGGCGAGGCGAGATCGGGGAGGTCCTGGTGGTATGCCTGGATGTCGCTCCAGGCGGCGGCCAGTTCGGCCGCGAGAACGAGAGGCTGTGTCGTGCTCACGCTATGCCAACGATGGAGTGAGAGCCGATGTTCCGCGAGTTCCCCTTCGCCGGGAATTCCCAGGAAACTCTCAGGAATGCGCATCGCTGCGCGAATTTCGCTGCTTGGATCTGACGCAAGACCAACCCCCTGCAACTGTGGGCCCAACAAGCCTCGCCGGGCTCTTGGATTTGCCTTGGGGCCGGGCCCCGCACGTGTACACGGGCACACCGGCGCCTTCCCAAGGCGGACGGCCCGTGGCAATGTCGGAAATTGACAAGGCCACGGGCCGTATACCGTACCGCTAGTTCCATAGGACCGGCAGTTGACTGGTCAGTAGTCTCAACCGGCAGTCTGCGGGCGGCAGAACAAGCGCCTTCTCCGCACCCGGAGCCAGGACCTGGAACCCGGAACCCGGAACCCGGACCGGAGCCGGAACCGGTTATCGGAACGTCAGTAGGCGCGCGCGACGATCGCGACGTTGCCGTCCTGCTCGTCCGTCAGCGGAACCGAGCCGTCGGCCGCGACGATGCAGCGCACCGAGACGCCCTGCTCGGCCAGCTTGGCCTCACCCTCCGGACCCAGCTCGGCCCAGGACATCCTGCCCCAGCCGGTCGCGGCCGCCTCTACGGCCTCGTCGATGGTTTCGACGTCGACCGTGCGGGCCTCGCGGCGCTCGCGGGACTGACGGAGCAGCAGGGCCTGGTCCTCCTCCAGGATGCCCGGCAGCAGCGCGGCCAGCGCGTCGATGGAGACCGACTCCTTGCCGCCGGGGATGCGGCGGGCGAGCATCGCGGTGCCGTTCTCCAGGTCGCGCGGGCCGACCTCGATGCGTACCGGGACGCCCTTGAGCTCCCAGTCGACGGCGCGGCGGCCGAACGGGGTGTCGGTGCGGTCGTCGACCACCACGCGGACGCCGACGGCCTCCAGCTGGGCACCGATCTCGCGGACCTTGGCGAGCACCGCGTCATCGCCCTTGATGGCGAGGACCACGGCCTGGACGGCGGCCAGCCGCGGCGGAACCCGCAGGCCGTTGTCGTCGCCGTGGGACATGATCAGACCGCCGACCATACGGGTCGAGACGCCCCAGGAGGTCTGCCAGACGTACTCGCGCTCGGCGCCCTGGAGCTGGTAGGTGGTGTTGAACGCCTTGGCGAAGTTCTGGCCCAGCTCGTGGCTGGTGCCCATCTGCAGGGCCTTGCCGTCGCCCATCATGCCCTCGAGGGTGAGGGTGTTGATGGCACCGGCGAAGCGCTCCTTTGCGGTCTTCCGGCCGAGCACCACGTCGATGCCCAGCACGTTGGTCATGAAGTCGCCGTAGACGTCGGTGTGGATCATCGAGGCGTACGCGTGCGCGTCCTCGTAGGTGGCGTGGGCGGTGTGGCCCTCCTGCCAGAGGAACTCGGTGGTGCGCAGGAAGACGCGCGGGCGCAGCTCCCAACGGACCACGTTGGCCCACTGGTTGATCAGCAGCGGCAGGTCGCGGTGGCTCTGCACCCACTTGGAGAAGTACTCGTTGATGATGGTCTCGGAGGTGGGCCGGACCACGACCGGCTCCTCAAGCTCCTTGCCGCCGCCGTGGGTGACCACGGCCAGCTCGGGGGCGAAGCCCTCGACGTGCTCGGCTTCCTTGGTCAGGTAGTGCTGCGGGATGAACATCGGGAAGTACGCGTTCTGGGCGCCGGCCTTCTTGATCCGGGCGTCCATCTCCTGCTGCATCCGCTCCCACAGGCCGTAGCCGTACGGTCGGATGACCATGGTGCCGCGCACCGGACCGTTGTCGGCCAGCTCGGCCTTGTTGATGAGGTCCTGGTACCAGCGCGGGAAGTCGTCCGCCTGGGGGGTGAGAACGGGTGCCTTTGCCATGGGGCAGATGGTACGGGGATCGGGCGCCTGACCGTGAATCGGTTTCGATCCCACGGGGCAGGGGGCGCACGACCGCGGCGCGCGGATACCCCGTTGCACCCCTCTGGACGCCGGGGCTCGGCCGCTGTTCGCTGGTCTCGGGGGCGGAGCTTTCCGGGGGGTGTCACGAGCAGACCACCAGAGGACCGGATGGGAGGCCGCGATGGCTTCAGCGCAGGTGACGGGTACGACCGCGCAGCGACCCCGCGCCCGCGGAGGGGCGCGTGCACACGGGCGGGCGCGCGACTGGGCGGAGATCCAGGAGCGCATGCTCGTACCGCTCTACCAGGCCGTGTACGAGCGCCTGGAGGTCGGCGCGGCGACCAGTCTGCTCGGTCTCGGCTGCCGGTCGGGGCTGTCCCTGCTGCTGGCGGCGGAGCGAGGTGCCCAGGTGGCCGGCGAGGAGCTGGACACCGAGTTGCGCGAGCTGGCGCAGGGCCGGCGGCTGCGGGTGTCCCATCCCGGGCACCGTGACCGTTCGAGTGGCCCGTTCCCCCGCACGGCCTATTCGCTGGTGACTCTCTTCGAGCTGTGGCAGGCGCCCTTCCTCCGACCGCCCGGCGAGCCGGAGCGATCGGTGGCGCTGGCGGCGCGGCTCGCCCTCACGGGCGGGCAGGTCGTGCTGGCGGGCTGGGGCCCGCCGGAGCGCTGCGAGAGCGCCGTCGTACTGGACGTGGCCCGGCGACGGGCCGCCCCGTCGTCCGGCTGCGACCCGTTCGCACTGAGCACGCCCGGCGCACTGGAGGCGCTGCTGACCGGTGCCGGACTGCGCCCGGCGGGCGGCGGGCGGGTGAACTGCCCGTTCGCGTACCCGGATCTGGAGAGCGCGGTGCGCGGGATGCTCTCAACCGGCGTGTACGAGGCGGCGATCGACGACTCCGGCGCGGCCCTGGTGGAGAAGGAGCTGGAGGAGGCGCTGCATCCCTTCGTCCAGCCGGACGCCTCGGTGCGGATGGCCAACCTGTTCCGGTACGTGGTCGCCGAGAAGGTCCGCTGAGGCTGACGGGGGCCGCCGGCCCGCGCATCCGAGGCCGCCCGGGCGGAGCGGGTGACGTTGCGGGCCCGGCAGCACGGCACGGCGGTGAGCTCGCACGCCGGGTCGGCACCGGTCATCCCCGGTGCCGCCCGGGCGAGTTGGCCGGTATCGCACTGCGGCGGGAGCGGCACGTCCGTGGTGCGGATCCGGAGCACCGGACGGCCGGGACGGTCCGCTCTGGGCGCCGTGCCACCGCTACGACGCGGACAGCGGCTCCCACTCCTCCGCCGTCAGCGCGAAGCGTTCGTGGTCGCGCCAGGCGCCGGCCAGGAAGAGCATCCGGGGCGCGTAGCCCTCGTGCCGGAAGCCGAGGCGCTTGGCCAGCGCGATCGAGCGGTCGTTCTCCGGCTGGACGTTGATCTCCAGCCGGTGCAGCCCGAGACCGCCGGCCTCCTGCGGGGCGAAGCAGCGGTCGATCACCAGCCGCATCCCCTCGCTCATCCGGCCGGTGCCGGCGAACGGGAGGTACGAGTCGTAACCGAGCGCGCCGTTGCAGAACCGGCCCATCACGATGTTGGCCACGTTGCACTTGCCGACCAGGCCGCCGGTGTCCAGGTCCACGATCAGGAAGGTGCGCAGACCGGGCCCCTGACGCTCCAGCAGGTCCACCAGGCCGTCCGGCTCGACCGGGTTCCAGCGACCGACGTGCTCGGCCGAGCGGCGGACCGCCTCGGCGTACGGGGTCACGTCTGCGGGCTTCGGAGCACGGATCATCACTCGCACGCCCTCATCATCCGCCATCCGGACTGTCCCTGGCCAGGCAGCTCCGGGGCGGCTGTGGCAGCTGGTGCCCGCGGTTCCCTGGGCGGGCGGCGCCACGCGCTCCGGCGGCCGTGCGAGGGCGCGGGCCACCAGGCCGGTCCCCCGGCGGCTGCGATGACGTGTTCAGGGGCGCGGGGAACCACTCGGGCGACCGTGCGCCGCGATGGCGGGCCGGTCGCGCGGTTCCCCACGCCCCTGAACGGTCATCCCTTCGCCTCGAAGGGCGGGAAGCCCCCGAGGACGGAAGGTCAGAGGAGGTCCTTGAACTCCTTGGGGAGCTCGAAGTCAGCCGGTCCCTTGCCCGCGCCGAGGCCGAAGGCACCGCCCTGGTCCGGGGCGTGCTGACCGCCGAGCGCCTTGCGCTGCGCGGCGGCCGCCTCCTCCTGGGCCCGCTTCAGCGGGTTGCCGGAGCGCTTGCGGCCCTTGGCCGCCGGGGCCTTCTTGCCGGACTTCTTGGCGCCGCCACCCATGCCCGGGATGCCCGGCATGCCGGGGAGGCCCTTGCCGGAGGCCATCGCGGACATCATCTTGCGGGCGTCGAAGAAGCGCTCGACCAGGTTGTTGACCTCGCCGACCTGGACACCCGAACCCTTGGCGATACGGGCCCGCCGAGAGCCGTTGATGATCTTCGGGTCAGTGCGCTCGGCCGGCGTCATCGACTTGATGATGGCGCCGACCCGGTTGACGTCCCGGTCGTCGATGTTGTTGATCTGCTCGCGGATCTGGCCCATGCCCGGCAGCATGCCGAGCAGCTTGGAGATCGAGCCCATCTTCTGGACCTGCTCCAGCTGAGCCAGGAAGTCGTCGAGTGTGAAGTCCTTGCCGCCGCCCTGCAGCTTGGCGGCCATCTTCTCGGCCTCGGCCTGCGAGAAGGTCTGCTCGGCCTTCTCGATCAACGAGAGGACGTCGCCCATGCCCAGGATGCGCGAGGCCATCCGGTCCGGGTGGAAGGCGTCGAAGTCGTCGACCTTCTCACCGTTGGAGGCGAACATGATCTGGCGGCCGGTAACGTGGGCCACCGACAGCGCGGCACCACCGCGGGCGTCGCCGTCCAGCTTGGACAGCACCACACCGGTGAAGTCGACGCCCTCGAGGAAGGCCTGCGCGGTGGTCACCGCGTCCTGGCCGATCATCGCGTCGAGGACGAACAGCACCTCGTCCGGGTTGATCGCGGCGCGGATGTCCGCGGCCTGCTGCATCAGCTCGGCGTCGATACCGAGGCGGCCCGCGGTGTCGACGATGACGATGTCGTGCTGCTTCTGCTTGGCGTACTCGATCGAGTCGCGGGCGACCTTGACCGGGTCGCCGACGCCGTTGCCCGGCTCGGGGCCGTAGAAGGCGACCTGGGCCCGGTCCGCCACCACGCTCAGCTGGGTGACGGCGTTCGGACGCTGGAGGTCGCAGGCGACCAGCAGCGGGGTGTGCTTCTGCTTCTTCAGCCAGTGACCCAGCTTGCCCGCGAGGGTGGTCTTACCGGCACCCTGCAGACCGGCGAGCATGATCACGGTCGGGCCGGTCTTGGCGTACTGGAGCCGGCGGGTCTCGCCACCGAGGATGTTGATGAGCTCCTCGTTGACGATCTTGACGACCTGCTGGGCCGGGTTCAGCGCGCCGGAGACCTCGGCACCCAGCGCGCGGTCCTTGACCTGCTTGATGAAGGCCCGCACCACCGGCAGCGCGACATCCGCCTCGAGCAGGGCGATCCGGATCTCGCGGGCGGTGGCATCGATGTCCGCCTCGCTGAGGCGGCCCTTGCCCCTGAGGTTCTTGAACGTCGCTGCGAGGCGATCGGAGAGAGTGTCGAACACGTCGGTCGCGGGTCCCTTGCGGCATCGGTTACGGGTACTGTCGTCGCCCCCAAGGGTATCCGGCCGCCCCGGAAACGGTCTCCACCCCTTCCGCGGGCTCAGGCCGCGACGCCCTCCAGCACCTGGGTGACCAGGGCGAGATCGGCCTTCGGGATTATGATCACGTGCTGTTCGCCGCCCGCGGTCAGGTCGAGCCGGACGAACTGCCTGAGCACGGCCTTGTGCTCGGACGGCGTCACCGTGAACGGCCCCTCGACCGTGACGGTCTCCCCGGTACGGACATTGCGCCAGCGCGGCGGAACACCATCGGCCAGGTAGAGCCTGCCACCGGCAGTGTGCGCGATCTCCCCGCCCTTGCCGATCTTCAGCATCCGGACGGTGCCGAGCGTGCTGCTGGAGCAGGCCACCTCCAGGGTGGTGCCGGCCTTCAGATCGGCGAGGTCGCGCTCGGTGCTCAGCCGCCGGATCCGGACCATGTGGAGCAGCACGTCGAGGAACGTTCGGGTGCCGGCGGAGCGGCGCGTTCTGGAGGCCATGGGCGGGATTGTGGCACGCGTTCGAAAACGCCGGGTGTCGCGGGGACCAAGCCGTCACGCACCCAGCGCCTCCTGCACCTGGGCCGCCACCTCCCGGGCCCGCTCGGGCGTCAGCGGACGGCCGTCCGAGCAGGTGAGGTAGAAGGCGTCCACCGCGTCCGCGCCGAGCGTGCTGACGTGGGCGGTACGGACCACCACACCGGCCGTGTCCAGCGCCCGGCCGATCCGGTGCAGCAGGCCGGGGGCGTCGTGCGCGCGGACCTCCAGGACGGTGGCGCTGGACGAGCCGCCGGGAGCGACCGTGACCACCGGCGGCGGGGTCTTGATGCCCCGGCGGCGCGGGGCGGCGGCGTCCCGTTCGGCGAGCTTGCGGGCGACGTCCAGCGAACCGTCCAGGGCCCGGCGCAGGTCGGCCCGCAGCCGGTCGGTCTCGGGCAGCTCGCCGTACGCGGCGGCGACCTTCCAACGGATCAGCAGCACCTGGCCGACCCCGACCGGGTCCAGCATCCGCAGCGCCGCCGAGCGGACGGTCAGCCGGTGCAGCGCGAGCACCCCGGCCGCCGTGCTCAGCAGCGCCGGGCGGTCCGGGATGGCCAGGGTCAGCTCGGCGCCCATCGGCTCGGCGGCGAAGGCCTCCGGGTGCGGCTGGGCGAGCAGCGCGAGCGCCGGCTCACCCGTCCGGGCGGCCTCCACCGCCAACCGCTCCTGCTCGACGGTGGGCTCGGCGCCGGAGTCCGGGCCGGGAGCAGGGGCGTCGCCCGCGAGCTGGGCGGCCACCCGGTCCACCAGCCGGTCCACCAGTGACGCGCGCCAGCTGCTCCAGGCCGCGGGCCCGGTGGCGACCGCGTCGGCCTCGGTGAGGGCGTGCAGCAGTTCCAGGTGCGACAGGGTGCCGACCGCCTTGGTCATCAGGTCGATGGTGGCCGGATCGTCCGGGTCCCGGCGCGTGGCGGTGTCGATCAGCGTCAGATGGTGCCGGACCAGCAGGGCCAGCGTCTCGATGTCCGCCTTGTCGAAGCCCATCCGGGCCGCCACGTCCCGGACGATCACCTCGCCCGCCTCGCTGTGGTCACCGGGCCAGCCCTTGCCGAGGTCGTGCAGCAGCGCCGCGACCAGAAGCAGATCGGGCCTGGCCACCCGGCGGGTCATCGCGGCCGCCCGGACCGCCGTCTCGACCAGGTGCCGGTCGACCGTCCAGCGGTGTACGGCGTTGCGCTGCGGCCGGCAGCGGACCCGCTCCCAGTCCGGCAGCAGGCGGCCGATCAGCCCCTCCGCCTCCATCGCCTCCCAGACCGGCAGGCAGGACTCCCCCGCGCCGAGCAGGGTGGTCAGCTGCTCCCGGGCCTCGTCCGGCCAGGGCACCGGCAGCGGCCGGCACTCGGCGGCCAGCCGCCGCACGGTGGCGTACCCGACGGGGAGCCCGGCCTGCGCGGCCGCCGCGGCGGCGCGCAGCGGCAGCACCGGGTCCTGCGCCGGGCGGGCGCTCTGGGCGAGCACCACCTCCCCGTCCTGTTCGACCACGCCCTCGGCGAGCGGCCTGCGCTCCACGGCACCGCGCGCCACCGCACCGGTGCCGCGCCCGGCGCCGGTGAACGGGAAGGCCAGCCGGACGGCCCGGCGGCCCCGGCCGCCCCGCGCCGCGAGGACGCGTTCGACCGCCCGCCAGGTGACGTCGCCGGCGTAGGCCACGGTGCGGGCCGCCTCGTACACCTGGCGCAGCAGGGTGTCGGCGTCGAGCACCCCGAGCCGCTCGGCGACCTGGTCCTGGTCGTGCAGGCCGAGCCGCTCGGTGGCCCGGCCGGTGGTCAGGTGCAGTGCGTCCCGGATGTCGGCCAGCCTGGCCGCGGCCGCCTCCAGACCGTCCCTGGGGGCGTCCGCGAGCCAGCTGGCGGCGATCGCGCCCAGCGCGGTCACGTCCCGCAGTCCGCCCCTGGCCTCCTTCAGGTCGGGCTCCAGCAGGAAGGACACCTCGCCGTGCCGATCGGCCCGTTCGCGGCAGAGCCGGCGGAGTTCGGGCAGCCGTTTCGGGGCGGTGGCGCGCCAGTCGGCGAGTACGGCGGCGCGGAGCCCCGCGGTGAGCTCCGGGTCACCGGCCAGGTGGCGGGCGTCGAGCAGGCCGAGCTGTGCCTTGAGGTCCTCGGCGGCGACGGTACGGGCCTCGGTGAGGGTGCGGACCGAGTGGTCGAGCGCGGCGCCGCCGTCCCAGACCGGGTACCAGATGCGCTCGGGCAGGGCCGGGTCGAGCGAGCCCTGGTGCAGCAGCAGGACGTCCAGGTCGCTGCGCGGTGACAGTTCGCCGCGACCGTAGCCGCCGACGGCCACCAGGGCGGTCCCTGACGGGGCGCCGGACGCCTCGTACAGGCCGATGAGCCAGTCGTCGGCCAGGGCGGCGAGGGCGGCGCGGCGTTCGGCGCCGCCGGGGCCCGGCCGGGCGAGCAGCCGGGAGCGGGCGGCGGCGAAGTCGAAGGGGCCGGCCGGGCCCCCGGCGGGAGGGGTGTCAGTGTCGGTGGGTGTCACGTCGGGGTCCCCATCCGTGGTGCGGTGGTTCTGTGCCGAATCGTAGGTGCGGTGCACCGGCGGGGCGCGGGGAGCTGTGCGGGCGCGGGGAACGGCGCGAGCGGCCGGTCACACGGGTGTCCGGCCGATCGCGCGGTCCCCCGCGCCCCTGAGGAGTTGCCCGCGCCCGGCGGCTCACAGGGCGTCGGGGCCCCGTTCGCCGGTGCGGACCCGGACCGCGGTCTCGATCGGGATGCTCCAGACCTTTCCGTCCCCGATCCGGCCGGTGCGGGCGGCCTTGACCAGGACGTCGATCAGCTCGTCGGCGTCCTCGTCGGAGACCAGGACCTCGACCCTGACCTTCGGGACCAGGTCGACGGTGTACTCGGCGCCCCGGTACACCTCGGTGTGCCCGCGCTGGCGGCCGTAGCCGCTGGCCTCGGTGACGGTGAGGCCCTGGACGCCGAAGGCCTGCAGGGCGTTCTTCACCTCGTCCAGTCGGTGGGGCTTGATGACTGCGGTGATGAGCTTCATCGGGCGTCGACCTCGGTCTTCTCGGTGGGCTTCTCAGTGGTCCTGTCGGCGGTCTTCGCGGTCGGGTTCCCGGCGGGCTTCGCGGCGGGCTTCGCGGCGGGCCGCTCGGCCGCCGGGGCGGACAGCGCCCGGGCCAGGCTGGCCCCGACCGCGCTGAAGTCGTAGGCCGACTCGGCGTGTTCGGCCTGGTCGATCCCGGCGACCTCGACCTCCTCGGCGACCCGGAAGCCGATGGTCCGCTGGATCGCCTTGCCGAGCAGCCAGGAGAGCACGAAGGAGTAGACGCCGACCACGGCCACACCCATCGCCTGCTTGCCCAACTGCAGGAACCCGCCGCCGTAGAAGAGGCCCTGGGCAGTCTGCCCGACGTGGCCGGTGGCGAACAGCCCCACCGCGAGCGAGCCGACGATGCCGCCGACCGCGTGCACGCCGACCACGTCCAGCGAATCGTCGAAGCCCAGGCGGTACTTGAGGCCGATCGCGGCGGCGCAGACGGCTCCGGCGATCAGGCCGATCGCGATCGCGCCGAGCAGGGAGACCGAGCCGCAGGCCGGGGTGATGGCGACCAGACCGGCCACCGCTCCGGAGGCTGCGCCCAGCGTGGTGAACGCGCCGTGCTTGATCCGCTCGTAGGCGAGCCAGCCCAGCATCGCGGCGGCGGTGGCGACCTGCGTGTTCAGGAAGGCCATCCCGGCCACGCCGTTGGCGGCCAGCGCGGACCCGGCATTGAAGCCGAACCAGCCGAACCAGAGCAACCCGGAGCCGAGCATCACCAGCGGCAGGCTGTGCGGGCGCATCGGGTCCTTCTTGAACCCGACCCGCTTGCCCAGCACCAGACAGAGCGCAAGGCCCGCGACACCGGCGTTGATGTGCACCGCCGTACCGCCGGCGAAGTCGATCACGCCGCTGCGGTCGCCGAGCCAGCCGCCGTGGCCGTTGTCGAAGAAGAACACCCAGTGCGCGACCGGGAAGTAGACGACCGTTACCCAGAGCGCCACGAACAGCGCCCAGGCGGAGAACTTCGCTCTGTCGGCGATCGCCCCGCTGATCAGTGCCGGAGTGATCACGGCGAACATCAGCTGGAAGGCGGCGAACGCGGTGACCGGGATGGATCCGCTGAGGTCGTTCAGCCCGATGCCGCGCATGCCGAGGAAGTCGAGATTGCCGATCAGGCCGGCGCCGGCGTCGGGGCCGAACGCGAGCGAGTAGCCGTAGAGCACCCAGAGCACGCTGACGATCGCCAGCGAGATGAAGCTCATCGCCAGCATGTTGAGCGTGCTCTTGACCCTGACCATGCCTCCGTAGAAGAAGGCCAGGCCCGGTGTCATCAACATGACCAGGGCCGCACTGATGAACACGAATGCGGTGTCGCCCGCGCTGAAGCCTTCCGGCATCGGCGTCTCCTCTGCTGAAACCGCCCCCGGGATTCCTGTCCCGTGCCACCCGGGGTGTCGGCGATGAAGAGGAGAGTGCCGAAGGCTGGTTTCGGCCGATGCGGCTCGTTGTTTCACCAACGTGACGGCGTTGACGGGAGAGTTACGAGCACGTGAAATGCGGCCGCGTCACCGACAAAGCTGCGCTACCGTTCGCCCTCACACCACCGGCTGCGGCCGACGAATCACCGACCGTGGCGCCCACCGGGCTGCGGGGCGGGGGAGCCCGATCGGATGCATACCTACGGGGGCGTCCACGGTCGGAGCTGGGGGACGGTGCGGAGCACGCCGTCCTCGGATTACACCGAAGTGGTGAATTCCGGAATGTCGTGCACCACCCGCTCGGCCAGCCGGTCGACCGCGTCCAGACCCTTGTAGTTGCGCGAGGCGGCCGCCGCGGTCTTGCGCACTCGGGTGTTCAGCCGCTCGGAGCGCACTGTCCGGGCGATGTCCACGGCCTGCTCGGCCATCACCACGGCCTGCTCGGGTTCGTTCTGCAGCAGGTGGACGCTGGCCATCCCGACCAGGTTGAAGGCGTAGGAGCGGACGTGGTCCGCGTCCTGCCGGAACAGGTCCACGGCGCGCTCCATCACCGGCGCCGCCATCGAGGCGTAGAGCGGGCTGCGGGTGGAGTTGTAGGCGAGGTCGCGGAAGGAGTGCGCGTTCTCCGCATTGAGCTCCGCCTCGGAGAAGAACTTCAGCCAGTTCGGGTCGTTGTCACCCGGACGGCAGTCGCTGAAGGTGTCCTCGGCCAGTCGGGCGGCGCGGGCGCAGCGGTTGACCTCGCCGATGGTCGAGTACGCCCGGGCCTCCATCGCGTACAGCAGGGCCTGCTGGCGCGGAGTGGCGGTGTCCCGGCTGCCGTACTGGGCCAGGTGGATCAGCTCCAGGGCGTCCTCGCCGCGGTTGAGGTGGATCATCTGGCGGCTCATGTCGGTGAGGATCAGCGCGCCGAACGGCCGGTCCCCGGCCTCCTTGGCGGCGTGCAGCGCCAGCACGTAGTACTTCTGCGCGCTGGGGTGCATACCGACGTCGTACGACATCCACCCGGCCAGGTGGGCGAGTTCGGCGGTCAGCCGGAACAGCCGCTTGGTGGTGTGCTCGGGGTAGGTCTCCTGCAACAGGTCGGTGACCTCGTGGAGTTGGCCGACCACGGCCTTGCGGCGCAGCCCGCCGCCGTTCTGTGCGTCCCACTGGCGGAACATCACCGTGGTCTGCTCCAGCAGTTGGAGCTCGGGCTCGGAGAGCCGCCCGGTGTAGGGCTCGCCGCCGTTGGCAGCGGCCAGGATCGGGGTGGGAGCGCCGCTCGGACTCGGGCTGAGCCAGCGCTGCATCGGCTCGATCAGCGCGGCACCGGCGGTCAGCGCCAGCGAAGTGCCGAGGAAGCCCCGGCGGTTGAGCATCAGGTCACTGCGCGAGTACTCGCTGATCAGCTGCACCGTCTGGGCGCCGCTCCACGGCAGGTCCACCCCACCGCCGACGGTGCTCACCGGAACCACGGTGCGCAGGCCGAGATCCTCGATCGAGACCACCGAGCCGAAGCGCTCGGAGAACAGCTCCGAGAGGATCTTCGGGATCGGCTCGCGCGGCTGCTCGCCGTCCAGCCAGCGGCGCACCCGCGAGGTGTCGGTGCTGACGTGGTGGGCCCCGGTCTGACGTGCCCGGCGGTTGACCTGACGGGCCAGCTCGCCCTTGGACCAGCCACTGCGGCCGAACCAGGACGTCAGCTTCTCGTTCGGTTGCTTCTCTGCCATGGGAACGTCCCATCCCGCCCGGCCCCACAGGGCCCTTTGTCATATGACCCGACCGCCCCAATCGGCGGCACCTGCTCCGCTCCCGCCCGCTGGTGGACGGTCCGCTGCGTTCCGTACGCCGAACGTAACGCCCCTCCGCCATCCGAGGGAGCCGCAACGGGGAATCGCCACCTTTCGCCACCCCTACGAGTGAACTACTCGGCGCCGCACCGCGCTTCACTGGTAGTCGGTCCGGCCGGCCCGCGCCAATCCGCTCGCCGCCCACCCGCTCCACGGTCAACTCGCTTCTACGACATGGGCCTTGCCAGTCATGAAAGAGGACGGAGAAACCCAGTGCGACAACGACGATCCGGCATCCGGCGCTCCGGGGCAAGGCGACTCCTCGCACGGGCGACCCGAATCGGAGCACGACGTCCAGCGCGCGCCGCCGACACACAACGCACTCCACATCGGACAATCGACGCACCGTCACAGTACCGTAACCACCCGCAATCACAATCTGTTGGGGGAGGCATGGACAACCTCTTCGGCGATCTCCGATTCGGTGCCCGCCGCCGCACTCGGGCCACCGCCTTCCAGGCCGCCGCCGAGTACACCGGCCGCTGGGGATGGACGGTCGCCGTCGGTTCCGGTCGCACCCCGGCTGACGGCGGCTGCGACTGCCGGCAGCCCCACTGCGCGGCGCCCGGCCTGCACACCGCCGTCGGTCCGGAGCACACCGTCAGCCCCCGCCCGGAGGCCGGGCCGCCCGCCGCCGAACTGCGCGCGCTCTGGGCCTCCGACGCGGCCGTACTGCTCCCGGCCGGGCGCTCCTTCGACGTCCTGGACGTCCCCGCGCAGCCCGGTCTGCAGGCCCTGGTCCGGCTGGAGCGGATGGGCACCCAGGTCGGCCCGGTGCTCGCGCTGCCGACCGGGCGGCTGCTCTTCTTCGTCGCGGTGGGCACCGCGCAGCGGCTGCCCGAGCTGCTGTACCGGATGGGGTGGGACGACGCCTCCCTCGACCTGGCCTGCCACGGCGAGGGCAGCTGGATCGCCGCGCCGCCCAGTGTGTTCGGGTCGCTCGGGCCGGTCCGCTGGCTGCGCCGCCCCTCCCGCGACAGCGCCGGCTGCCCCCCGGAGGCCCGCCTCCTGCTCGGCACCCTCGCCTACGCCTGCCACCGCAGCCGCGAGCGCTCCGCCGAACCGGCCTGGCTCGCCTCCTGAGGAGCTGCCGGGTCCCCCGCGTCCCGGCCGGTGCGCGAGAGGGCCCGCCCCTCTGCGGAGCGGACCCTCGATGCGGCGGTGTCGGCGGTGATCAGTCCCCGATCAGGGCGTCCACGAAGGCGCCCGGCTCGAACGGCGCCAGGTCGTCCGCACCCTCGCCGAGCCCGATCAGCTTGACCGGTACGCCCAGCTCGCGCTGGACGGCGACCACGATGCCGCCCTTGGCGGTTCCGTCCAGCTTGGTGAGCACGATGCCGGTGATGTCCACGACCTCGGCGAAGACCCGGGCCTGGACCAGGCCGTTCTGGCCGGTGGTGGCGTCGAGCACCAGCAGCACCTCGTCCACCGGACCGTGCTTCTCCACGACCCGCTTGACCTTGCCCAGCTCGTCCATCAGACCGGTCTTGGTGTGCAGCCGGCCGGCGGTGTCGATCAGGACGGTGTCGGCCTGCTCGGCGATGCCCTCCTTGACCGCGTCGAAGGCGACCGAGGCGGGGTCGCCGCCCTCGGGCCCGCGCACGGTCCGCGCGCCTACCCGCTCGCCCCAGGTCTGCAGCTGGTCGGCGGCGGCGGCACGGAAGGTGTCGGCCGCGCCGAGCACGACCTTGCGGCCGTCCGCGACCAACACCCGGCCCAGCTTGCCCGAGGTGGTGGTCTTGCCGACGCCGTTGACGCCGACCACCAGGACGACGGCCGGGCGGCCGGCCTCGTGCTTGGCGGTCTTCAGCGAACGGTCCGCGTCCACGCCGATCAGCGCGACCAGTTCCTCGCGCAGCAGCCCACGCAGTTCGTCGGGCGTCCGGGTGCCGAGCACCTTGACCCGGGTGCGCAGCTTGTCCACCAGCTCCTGGGTGGGCGCGACGCCCACGTCGGCGGTGAGCAGGGTCTCCTCGATCTCCTCCCAGGTGTCCTCGTCCAGCCGCTCCCGGGAGAGCAGCGTGAGCAGGCCCTTGCCCAGCGAGTTCTGCGAACGGGAGAGCCGGGAGCGCAGCCGGACCAGACGGCCGGCGGTGGGCTCGGGGATCTCGATGGCCGGGGCCGCCTCGGCGGCCTCCGGGAGCTCGACCTCCGCTACGGTCTCGGCCGCCTCGACGGGCTCCACCACCGACGGCGCACCCGGTTCGGCCTCGGGTTCGACCTTCGCCTCGGCCTCGGCTTCGGCCGTCGGTACGGCCTTCGGCTCGGCCGGCTTGGTGATGACGGGCGCCCCGGCCTGGGGAGGCAGCTGCTTCTTCCGTCTGCCGCTGACGACGAGTCCCGCGATCGCGCCGATGGCGATCACGGCGATGACGACGGCAAGGATCACGTATTCCACATAGATCTCCCTTGCTGGCTCCCCCGGCCGGGCGGCCGGGGGGTTCAGTGATCCTTCGGTCGGCAAGGCGCATGGCGCTGCCGCTCCACTGCTGCGCCCCGGCCGGGCCGACGGGGACCTGCCGGGACCTGGCCGCGGTGAGACCACCGCGGCCGAGTGAGAAGCCCCCTCATCGGTGAGGGGGAGGATTCACAACCTTTCCAGTATCCGCGACGGGCCCGTGATACCGGCAGAAGCACCGGTGTCCGGATCGCCGGATCAGTTCGGCGATCCGCCCTCCGCCCACCGGGGTACCGGATCAGTCGGCCGGCTCGCCGGAGGGTCGCCCGGCCTGCAGCCCGTCCTCCGCCCGCCGGGGCGCCGGGGTGCGCCGGCGCTCACGGTGCTCGTCGCGCAGGCGCTGGCTGATCACCTGCGAGATCCCGTCGCCCTTCATCGTCACGCCGTACAGCGCGTCGGCCGACTCCATGGTCAACTTCTGGTGGGTGATCACGATCAGCTGCGAGCTCTCCCGCAGCTCTTCCATGATCGCGATCAGCCGCCGCAGGTTGGTCTCGTCCAGTGCCGCCTCGACCTCGTCCATCACGTAGAACGGGCTCGGCCGCGCCTTGAAGATGGCGACCAGCAGCGCCACCGCGGTCAGTGAGCGCTCACCGCCGGAGAGCAGCGAGAGCCGCTTGACCTTCTTGCCCGGCGGCCTGGCCTCCACCTCCACTCCGGTGGCGAGCATGTTCTCCGGGTCGGTGAGCAGCAACCGTCCCTCCCCGCCGGGGAAGAGCCGGGAGAACACCCCTTCGAACTGGGCCGCGGTGTCCTGGTAGGCCGAGGTGAACAGCTGCTCCACCCTGGCATCCACGTCCCGGACGATGTCCAGCAGATCACGGCGGCTCTTCTTGAGGTCGTCCAACTGCTCGCCCAGGAACCGGTGCCGCTCCTCCAGTGCCGCGAACTCCTCCAGCGCCAGCGGGTTCACCTTGCCGAGCTGCTGGTAGGCCCGCTCGGCCGCCCTGAGCCTGTGCTCCTGCTCGGTCCGGTCGTAGGGCCTGGGCTCACCGGGCTCACCGCCGTCTTCCGGCAGGGCCGGCGGCACCGGCTGGTCCGGCCCGTAGCCGGCGAGCAGTTCACCGCCCTCGATGCCGAACTCCTCCAGCGCCCTGGTCTCCAGCTGCTCGATCCGCAGCCGCTTCTCCGCTCGCAGCACCTCGTCGCGGTGTCCGGCGTCCACCAACCGGTCCAGCTCGGCCTTGAGTTCCCGGCCCTTCTCCCGGCCGGCCCGCAGCTGGCTCTCCCGCTCGGCACGGGCCGCCTCGACCTCCACCCGCTCGGCCTCGGCCCGCACAAGCGCCCCCTCCAGCCACGCCAGCAGCTGCCGGGCCCCGGCGGCGACGGCGGTGGCGACCGCCGCCTCGTGCCGGGCCCGCTCCCGGCGCTCGGCGGCCCGCGCCCTGGCCTCGCGCTCCGCGTGTGCCGCGCGGTCGAGCCGGTCCGCCCGGCCGGCCAGGTTGCGGACCCGCTCCTCGTGCGTACGGAGCGAGAGCCTGGCCTCGAGTTCGGCCTGCCGGGCCGAGACGGCTTCAGCCGCCAGCCGGTCACGCCGGGTGCTGTCCGGCTCGTCCTCACCCGAGGAGGCCGACTCCTCGGCCACGGCCAGGCGTTCGGCCAGTTCCTCGGCCGCCGCCAGCGCCTGGGACAGCCCCTCCTCGGCCGTGGCCACCGCCGCCGCCAGCCGCTCGGCCTCGCCCACCGCCGCCTTGGCCTGCCCGCCGAGCCGTCCGAGCACTCCGGCGGTCCGCGCCTGCTCCTTCTCGGCCTGTCGCCGCCGTACCGACAGCTGCTCGACCTCGCCGGCCAGCGTTCGCCGCCGCTCCTCGGCGGGTGCCAGCAGCTCGTTCAACTCGGCGCAGCGCCGGTCGAGCTCACCGAGCTGCTCGGCCGCCCCGGCGACCGCCGCCCGGGTCTCCAGCAGGCTCGGCGCACCCGCCGAACCACCCTGCGCGAAGCCGGTGCCGAGCAGATCGCCCTCGGTTGTGATCGCGGTCAGCTCCGGCCTCTCCATGACCAGTTGCCGCGCCTCGTCCAGATCCGCGACGATAACCGAGCCGGCCAGCAGCATCTCGACGGCGGCTCGCAGCTCGCTCGGCGCGTCCACCAACTCGGCCGCCCAGCGCGCGCCCTGCGGCAGCTCGCCGTGCCGGTACGGCTCGGCGGCGGGATTCGCGATCAGTAGTGCGGCCCGGCCGGTGTCCCGCGTGCGCAGCAGTCGCAGCGCCTGAGCGGCGGTCTCCAGACCGTCCACCGCGACCGCGTCCGCCGCCGCGCCGAGCGCCGCCGCCAGCGCCGCCTCGCACCCGGGCGTGACCCGCAGCAACTGCGCCACCGGTCCCAGCAGTCCGGCCGGCCGGTCCCCGGCGGCGAGCAGTGCGGCACTGCCGTCCTGGCGGCGAAGGCCCAGCGCCAGCGTCTCGTGCCGCGCGGCCAGCCCGGCCCGTTCGCGCTCGGCCAGGCCCAGGGCCTCGCGTACGGTGGCCAGTTCGCGCTCGGACTCGGCCAGCGCCTCCCCCGCCCGCCGGTGCGCGGCGTCCAGGTCCGCGTCCCCTTCCGCCTGGCCGTCGACCTGCTGCCGGAGCTGCCGGTACTCCTGCTCGGCGGCCTCGGCGCGCAGCAGCGCCGCGTCCCTGGCCTCGGTCAGCCGTCCGATCTCGGCCTGCGCGCCGGCCGCCCGGGAGCGGGCCGCGGCCGCCTGGCCCTGCAGCCGGGCCAGCCCCTCCCGCCGGTCGGCGAGGGCGCGCGCGGCGGCCTTCAACCGCCTTTCCTCCGCCGCGAGTTCACCTTCCAGCTCGGACTTGCGCTCGAGCGCCTCGGCCAGTGCGTACCGCGCCTGCTCCTGCGCCTCGGCGAGTGCGGCCTCCTCCTCGCGGACCCCGGCGGCCTCCCGCTCCAGTTCCTCGGGGTCGCGGCCGCGCCGCTCCTCTCCCGGACCACCGTCCGAGACCGCATGTCGTACCCGCGCCTCGGCCAGCCCGATGGTGCCCCGGGTGCGTTCGGCGAGCGCGGAGAGCCGGTACCAGGTCTGCCGTGCGGCCTCCAGCTGCGGGCCGAGCTGCTCGACCTGCGCCTCCAGTACGGCCTCGCGCTGCTGGGCCCTGACCAGTTCCTGCTCGACGGTGGACCGGCGCAGCCCCAGCGCCAACTCGTCGGCGACCTCGGCCTCGACGGCGCGGCGCAGGGTGAGCAGGTCGTCGGCGAGCAGCCGCAGCCTGGCGTCGCGCAGCTCGGCCTGGATCCCGGCGGCCCGGCGGGCGATCTTCGCCTGTCGGCCCAACGGCCCCAGCTGGCGGCGGAGTTCGGCGACGAGGTCCTGCACCCGGTTGAGGTTGCCCTGCATCGCGTCCAGCTTCCGCAGCGCCTTCTCCTTGCGCTTGCGGTGCTTGAGCACCCCGGCCGCCTCCTCGATGAAGGCCCGTCGGCCCATCGGGTCGGCGTGCAGCACGGAGTCCAACTGCCCCTGCCCGACGATGACGTGCATCTCCCGGCCGATGCCGGAGTCGGAGAGCAGTTCCTGGATGTCCAGCAGCCGGCAGACGCTGCCGTTCAGCGCGTACTCGCTGCCGCCGTTGCGGAACATCGTCCGGGTGATGGTGACTTCGGAATAGTCGATCGGCAGTGCACCGTCGGTGTTGTCGATGGTGAGGCTGACCTCGGCCCGGCCGAGCGGCGCGCGTCCGCCGGCCCCGGCGAAGATGACGTCCTCCATCTTTCCGCCGCGCAGCGACTTCGCCCCCTGCTCCCCCATCACCCAGGAGAGCGCGTCCACCACATTGGACTTGCCGGAGCCGTTCGGGCCGACCACGCAGGTGATGCCCGGTTCGAAGCGCAGGGTGGTGGCCGAGGCGAAGGACTTGAACCCGCGCAGCGTCAGACTCTTCAGGTGCACGCGCCTTCCTCCTGGCCTCGGCAGATGCCCGCCGGCCGACTGTATCCGGCCGGGCACGCACCAAGCCGCCGAACGGCGGTTTGACCACGCCGGAGGAAGGGCAGCCTCCCCTCGACGGAGCGTCCGCACCGGGACGCTCCTCGGGGCATCGGTCCTCGGGTACGACGAAGGGACGCCACCCGGGCGTCCCTCGGAAGCTGCGTCCCATATACGGCAACCTCCGCGTACACGGGAAGCTCAGAGTGCGCAGCAGCGTCGATCGGTGAGGATCGGGTCAGGATCAGGTGAGCGCGGGCTCCCGCTGATCCAGATCGATGCTGCTGAGCAGCGAGTGCTCGTCAGCGACAGCGGTGAGTGCGGCGTTCTCTTCCTGTACCCGGGCCAACTCGGCCTCCAGGTCTTGAACGCGCTGCTGCAGCCGTCGCATCTCGGAGAGCATTCGCGGGTCGGGACCGCCGACGTACCCGAGAAGCGCCTTTGCCATGATGAATGGTCCTCCACGCTGAGTGACCGAACCGAAACGGTTTGGGTCTAGGGGGAAGGGGGGTACGCACCCGTCAGCGCACCGGAAGTGCCGACCGGGCACTGCCGGAATGCCGTCATGAACTGCGCCCATGAAAACATGACCCTGCTGGGAGTACGCAGACTGGTGCGCGGGCTTTCAGCGTCTCACCAAAGACCGTACGGGTCAACACGATCACCGCACGCTACCGCGCGCCTGTCACCTGCATGGCGGGATCGACACACCATGGGGATGGCGGGGCCATCGGGAACAGCGCCACGCGGGACCCGGTGGATCACTGTTCGCTGCGGAGTCAACCACGAGTCTGCCCAGATGGCAACCGCATGACACCGGCAGTTGCCCGCCCGGCGCCCGGTGTGCCTGCTCAGCGCAGTGCGAAGCCGTCGTAACCGTCGCGGCTGGGACCCCAGATCTCGGTGACCCCGGTGACCCGGCCGGGCGTGCCGGGGCCGCGGAGCAGGGCGAGCAGCCGTTCGCAGTCGGGCTGGGAGCCCTCCGCGACCACCTGGACCCGGCCGTCGCCGAGGTTGCTGGTGTACCCGGTCAGACCGATCTCCAGCGCGCGGGCCCTGGTCCACCAGCGGAAACCGACCTCCTGGACCTTTCCCCGGACCCAGATGGTGGCCCGGACCGGCTGGGTGCTGTCATGACCGTGCATGGCAGAGACCTTATCCGGCGCCGCCGCGCGGCCGGGGAGCCCGGGAGGCGGTCGGCGCCCCGGGACGGCAACGGCCCCGGCGGCCTGCCGAGCAGGTCACCGGGGCCGGACGCGGGGAGCGGTCGGTCAGAAGCCGCCGAAGTCGCTGTCACCGCCGCCGTCGAAGCCGCCGTCGAAGCCGCCGAAGTCGGAGGGGTCGAAGTTGGCGCCGCTGTCGTCGCCGGCCTCCAGGCCGCCGTGGCCGTGGCCGTAGCTCTCCGAGCCGGCCGCCCAGGCGGTGTCCGGCCCGGCGATGATCGAGCCGAGCGCGGTACCGACCAGCAGGCCCGGCAGCACCCCGCTGCCGTAGTAGCCGCCCGCCCACGGGCTGTAGGCCGGGCCGGCGTTCCAGTACGGCTGCTGGCCGTACTCGGTCTGCACGGTGCGGATGTCCGGCTCCTGGCCGCTCGTCACCCGGGCGGCGTCCGCGGCGCAGGCCGGTACGGTACGCGGCGCGCCGCCGGTCGGCGCCCAGTAGACGTCCTGGACGGACACCCCGTGGCGCGGGTCGAAGAAGCACGGCGAACGGCGCTCCGGCAGCGGGCGCTTCTCCCGCCGTGCGGCCAGCGTGGCCAGGGCGAACCGGCCGTCCGCCAGCGCCTCGGTGACCTGTGACACGTCGGCGGGCCGCTTGGCCGCGTCCATGGTCTGCTTGGCCCGCTCGTACGCGTCGAGGGCGTGCGAGTAGTCGGCCCGCTGGGCGTCGTCGGCATCGGGCGCGCCGGGGTTGAAGTCGAGGCGGTCGAGTTCCTCGCCGAAGGCGGTGATGTCCTCGTCCACCACGGTGCGCAGCTGGGCCAGCTCGGCGCGCTCCTTCTCCTCCCTGCGCTTCTTCGCCCGGCGGAACAGCAGGAAGACACCGCCGCCCGCGAGCACCAGCAGGGCGAGCGGGATGACGATCGCGGCGGTGCTGATCCCGCCGGAGGACGCCTCCGGCGCGTGGCCCTTGACCTGGCGGACGGCGTGGTCGGCGAAGTCGTTCAGGGCGCCGTTGATGTCACCCGGGTGGGAGCGGACGGCGGCCCCGGCCATGTTCGACACGGTGTTCTTGGAGGCGACGCCCTTGTCCGCGAAGGCCTTGAACTCGTTGCCGCGCCAGATGCCGTAGAGGCCCACCACACCGACCTCGTCCCGCAGGTCACGGGCGACGGTGCCGGACGGGTACTGCGCGCTGTCGGGGATGACCGCGATGTAGACCGCCTTGCCGGAGTCCCTGAGCTTCTTGCCCAGAGCGGCGGCCTGGTCCTCGGAGAACCGGCTGGTCATCGCCGGATCGACGTAGACCTGACTCTTCTTCAGGGAGGTCGCGGCCTCGTCGATGCCGCCCGCCGCCGAGGCGGAGGGCGCGATCAGCAGGAGCAGCAGCCCGAGCAGGCCCACCAGTAGCGCCGCCGAGCGGGCGGCTGGCCTGGCGGCCGGGGGACGGCGGAGCACAGTTCTCATGTGAGAGAAGGTACCTGGCCGCGCCCGTGTGCCGGGACCGCCCCCGGTCCGATGCCCACCCCCGCCGAGCGGTTCGGTCCCAGCTCCTCCCGACGGGTGACCCGGTGGTCCGGCGGACCAGGCATAGTTGTGCTGATCAGTACTGCCCGGACTGGTCAGCACTGCCAGATCCACTGCCCAGATCCGAATCGGAGCTCCTGGTGATCCTCGGTCTTGTCACCGCCGTCGCGGCGTCCGCCTGCTACGGCACCGGTTCGGTCCTCCAGGCGGTCGGCTCACGCCGCTCGGCCCGTGAGGAGGCGGCAGCCAGCGGCGCCGCCTCCGGCGTCACCGAACACGGCGGGCCGAGCCTCTCCTCCACCGCCAAGGCCGTGGTGACCTGGGAGTTCATCCTCGGCACGGTCCTGGACTTCATAGGCTTCGGCCTCGGCGCGCTGGCCGCCCGGCTGCTGCCGCTCTTCCTGTCCCAGACCATCATCAGCGCCAACCTGGTGATCACCGCCCTGCTGAGCATCAAGCTGCTCGGCCTGCGGCTGAAGGGCCTGGAGTGGGCCTCGATCGGTGTGCTCTGCGGGGCACTGGTGCTGCTGGCCACGGCCGCCGGGCCCGAGGGCGGACACCACGCCCAGATGGCGGTGCACTGGTGGTTGCTCGGCGCGTCGGTGGTGCTCATCGCCGGCGGCAGCCTGACCGTGCGGCGGCTCGGTGCCAGTGGGGCGATCGTGGCCGGTCTGCTCTCCGGGCTCGGTTTCGGCGCCCTGGGGATCGGGGTCCGGCTGCTGAACGGCCTCCAGCCCTTCGACCTGGGTCAGCTCGTCTCGGACCCGGCGCTGTACGTGATCATCATCGGCGGCGTCGGCGGGATGTACCTGCACACCGTGGCGCTGCAGGTCGGGTCGGTCAACGGCGCCACGGCCGCGCTGGTGGTCGGGGAGACGGTCGTGCCGGGCGCGGTCGGTGTGCTCTGGCTGGGCGACTCCTCCCGGGCCGGCTTGGGCTGGCTGGCCGTCGCCGGCTTCGTCCTCGCGGTGATCAGCGCGGTCGGCGTCGCCTACTTCGGCCAGGAGGAGACCGAGGTCCACCCCGCCGCCGAGCCCACGGTTCCCGAACCGGCCCGCTCCTGAGGGCAGCGCCGGGGCGCGGGGGCTGCGCGGTTCCCGCGCCCCTGGCCTTCTAGCGCGGAGCGCGCTGGCAGCGGGGGCAGAAGTAGCTGGAGCGGTTCATCCAGGCGGCGCGGCGGATCGGGGTGCCGCAGCGGCGGCAGGGTTCGCCCTCGCGCCCGTAGGCGTCCAGGTCGCGGGAGAAGTAGCCGCTCTCGCCGTTCACATTGACGTACAGGCTGTCGAAGCTGGTGCCGCCGACCGCGAGGGCGGCGTTCATCACGTCCCGGGCGTGCCGCAGCAGCAGGGCGGCCTGCGGACGGGTGAGCGTCGCGGTGGGCCGCTCGTAGTGCAGCTTGGCGCGCCAGAGCGACTCGTCGGCGTAGATGTTGCCGACACCGCTGATCAGGGTCTGGTCGAGCAGGGCGCGCTTGACCGTGGTGCGCCTGGCCCGCAGCGCGGCGATGAAGGCGTCGTCGTCGAAGCGCGGGTCGAGCGGGTCGCGGGCGATGTGCGCGATGGAGACCGGGGTGCCATCGGGGTCGTCCGGCTCGGTCTCCTCGACGGCGAGGCCGCCGAAGGTGCGCTGGTCGACGAAGCGCAGCTCACGCGCACCGTCGGTGAAGCGGAAGCGGACCCGCAGATGGGTCTCGTCGGGCACCGCCGGGTCCTGGACGAGCAGCTGCCCGCTCATGCCCAGGTGCCCGATCATCGAGAAGCCGGTGCCGAGCGCCCCCGAAGAGGTCAGGGGAAGCCAGAGGTACTTGCCGCGCCGGCGGGCCTCCCCGAAGGTGGCACCGGTCAGCCGGGCGGTGAAGTCGGGCGCGCCGCCCACCTGGCGGCGTATCGCGCGCGGGTGCAGGACCTCCACCTCGGCGACGGTCCGACCGGTGATCCAGCGGGCCAGACCGCGCCGAACCACCTCGACCTCGGGAAGTTCGGGCACTCCTGCGGCCTCAGACCGCGTTGCCGGGCAGCTGGTCGGCGTACTTGGCCTTGATCGCCCGCCAGGCGCTCTCGGCGGCCTTCTGTTCGGCTTCCTTCTTCGAGCGGCCGCTGCCGTGTCCGAAGTCCTCGCCGGCCACCCGGGCGGCGGCATCGAAGGTCTTCTCGTGGTCGGGGCCCGACTCGGTGACGACGTACTCGGGTACACCGATGCCGACGGAGGCGGTGAGCTCCTGGAGGCTGGTCTTCCAGTCCAGTCCGGCGCCGAGCTGAGAGGACTCCTCGATCAGCGGGTCGAACAGCCGGTGGACGAACTCGGTGGCCGAGTCCAGGCCCTTGTCCAGGTAGATGGCGCCGATCACTGCCTCGACGGTGTCGGCGAGGATCGACGACTTGTCGCGGCCGCCGGTGCCCTCCTCGCCCTTGCCGAGCCGGATGAAGGCACCGAGGTCCAGGCCGCGGCCGACCTCGGCGAGCGCGCGGGAGTTGACCACCGCGGCACGGAGCTTGGCGAGCGTGCCCTCGGCGACCTCCGGGTGGAGGTTGTAGAGGGTGTCGGTCACCACCAGGCCCAGCACCGAGTCGCCGAGGAACTCCAGGCGTTCGTTGGTGGGCAG
Source organism: Kitasatospora cystarginea (assembly GCF_039533515.1). Taxonomy (NCBI): domain Bacteria; kingdom Bacillati; phylum Actinomycetota; class Actinomycetes; order Kitasatosporales; family Streptomycetaceae; genus Kitasatospora; species Kitasatospora cystarginea. Next base: position 67,000 of record NZ_BAAATR010000036.1, read on the forward strand.
ACCACCGTTCTCGTACGCGTACGAGCGGTGGGTCAGGGCACGTACCAGAAGGGCGCGCTCAAGTGGGTACCCGAGGCGCCCTTCCAGGACGTCGTATTCGGTCGAAGCCGGCCCGCCGGCCTTGCTCCCGTTGGAAGCCGACTTGCGGGAAGAGTTGCTTTCCGACATCGATCCGTACACCCCGCCGATCAGACCGAGAGGACCTGGCGACGGTTGTACGTGCCGCAGCTCGGGCACGCGATGTGCGCCAGCTTCGGCTCGTGGCAGCGGTCGCACGCGACGAGCGCGGGGGCGACAGCCTTCCACTGCGAACGGCGGTGGCGCGTGTTGCTGCGCGACATCTTCCGCTTCGGAACAGCCACGGCTACTTCTCCTGGTTCTCGGCGAGACCCTCACGGGTGTCGCTGTTCTTGTTCTCGTCACCCTCGTCGCCGGGGGCGGCGGAGAGTCCCTGCAGAGCCGCCCACCTCGGGTCGACGGCCTCGTGATGGTGGTCCGGGTCGTCGCTCAGGCGTGCCCCGCACTCGGGGCACAGACCCAGGCAGTCTTCCTGGCACACCGGCTGCAACGGCAGTGCGAGCACCACCGCGTCACGCAGCACCGGCTGGAGGTCGAAGAAGTCGCCCTCCAGGCGGTAAGTCTCTTCCTCCGAGTCCTCGTCGAGGTCCTCGGCACCGGCGGTCCGGGCACGATGACGCTCGTCGGACTCCGGGTAGTAGTACAGCTCCTGGAAGTCGACCTCGAGGTCGTCCTCGACGGGCTCCAGGCAGCGTACGCACTCGCCCTCGACGTGGGCCTCGGCGGTGCCGGTCACCAGCACGCCCTCGACCACCGACTCCAGGCGGAGTTCCAGCTTGAGCTCGCTCTTCTCCGGGACACCGATCACATCGGCGATACCCAGGCCCACGGGGGCCTCCAGGACGCGGGAGACCTGGCGCATCGAGCCCGCACGGCGGCCAAGCTCATGCGTGTCGAACACGAGCGGGTCGCGGTGGTCGAGGCGGTTCAAGGTTCCCTGGCTTCCTGGTGGCGACACACATCGCTGCGTGGCGCGTAACGGGTTCGTTCGATGTGCGGCACCGCGCTGTGAGCTACGAGCGAGCAGCCGGACGATCCGGCGCTGAACAGGCCGGAGTGGTCAGACTACCGGACACTCGGGCCTGGCCCAACTTCGGGTGGCCGCTAGCGGCCACCGAGCTCCCTCAACCGGGTCATGTCGATCATGCTGGTGTCGAAGAAGCTGGTCTCGTCCAGGCCCGCCTGCTGCTGGGGCGGCTGTGCGTGCGGGGCCTGCTGGGGCTGCTGCGGGTAGCCGTAGGCGTCGTAGCCCTGCTCCTGGTACACCGGCTGCTGCCCGTACACCTGCGGGACGCCGTACGGGTCGTGCAGCGCGGGCTCCTGCGCCGGATAGGCCGGCTGCTGCGGGTAGCCGTAGGGGTTGCCGTACGGGTCCGTCTGCGGCTGGCCGGCCGGGTCGAAGCCGCCGGCGTAGACCTCGCCGTACTGGTCGGCGGGCGGGGTGAAGTGGCTGTCGAAGCCCTCCCCGCCCGCGCCCCCCTGGCCGGTCTGCCAACCGGCCGCGGCCGGGGCCTGCTCGGGCCAGCTCTGCTGCTGCGGCACCTCCTCGCGGTACCAGGGCTGCTCCTCGCCGTCCCCGGCGAAGCCGGCGGCGACCGCCTCGGCCCGGTCCTTGAGCTGCTGGGCCTCGTCGGCGGCGGCCAGGTAGGCGGCCAGCTCGTCGATCGGCTTCTTGCCGAGGAGCTTGTCGCGGCCCTTGCCGACCGCCTCCAGGGTGGCGCCGAGCACGGCCTCCAGGGTGGCGAGCTTCACATCGACGTACTCGTCCACCTCGGGGCTCGGGGTGCCGCGCGGGCGGAACTCGTCGCCGTCGCCCTCGGCCCCGTCGAAGGCCTCGCCGCGCAGCTTCGCCCGGCCGCGGCCGACCGAGCCCAGCGTCTTGGTGAGCACGACCTCGAAGTTGGCCAGCTTGCCGTCGACGTAGTCGTCGGCCTCGGTGCGCTTGGCGTCGATCTCGGCACGGGCCTCGGCGAGGATCCGGTCGGCCTCGGCCTGGGCCCGGCGGACCACCTCGGTGTCCGAGATCAGCGAACCGCGCTCGTCGTGAGCACCGCGGATGATCTCGTCCGCCTGGGCCTGCGCCTCGGCCACCACCTGCTCGTGGTCGGCCATCACCGACTTGGCCTGGGCTAGTTCGGAGGGGAGGGCTTCCCTCAGCTCCTGGAGCAGGCCCACCAGCTCGGCCCGGTTCACCACGCAGGACGCCGACATGGGCATCGAGCGGGCGTTCTCCACCGCCGCGACGATCGCGTCGAGTCTGTTCTGCACGTCCACGGGCGCTTCTGTCTTTCCGTGTGCCGCCGGGCTGTGGCGGAGGCAGGCCCGGACGGCGCGGCTTCGCCACCGGGCAGTGGAGTACTGACTGTACGTCCACTCACCCCGCAGCTCACAACGGCCGTGGCCTTCGGGCCATCCCGGCGGTGGACGTACGACGTGACCGGCCGGCAGAAACGCCCGGCCGGCGCGGCGCTACGCCTGGGCCTTCTGCTCGGCGATCCGCACGAGCAGCTGACGGTGCACCGGCTCCGGCAGCAGGTGCGAGACGTCGCCGCCGTACGCGGCGACCTCCTTGACCAGGCTGGAGGAGAGGAAGCTGTACGTCGGCGAGGTCGGTACGAAGAGCGTCTCCACGCCGGTGAGGCCGTGGTTCATCTGGGCCATCTGCAGTTCGTAGTCGAAGTCGCTGACCGCACGCAGGCCCTTGATGATCGCCGGGATCCCGCGCTCCCGGCAGTAGTCCACCAGCAGCCCCTGGTGCGACTCGACCACGACGTTCCCGCACTGGGCGGTGGTCTCCTCGATCAGCGCGATGCGCTCGTCGACGCTGAACATGCCCTTCTTGTTCGGGTTGATCGCCACCACGACGTGGACGACGTCGTAGAGCTTCGACGCACGCTCGATGATGTCGAGGTGGCCGTTGGTGATCGGGTCGAACGATCCCGGGCAGACGGCGCGGCGCATGGCGTGGACTCCCTTGTGGGGTGCGGTGCTACGAGTCTTGATCAACCCCGGCAGCGGCGCGACCGTACCAGAGGGTGCCCTCGCCGTACCGGCGTGAGCGCAGCACTTCGAAGCCCTCGGGCCAGCCGAACTCTCCGCCCCTGGTGCTGCGTTCCACGGTGACGATTGCACCGTCCGCGATCCAGCCTCCGACGAGGAGTGTGATCAGCATCTCCCGCACCTCGTCGTCGGTGACCGCGTACGGCGGGTCGAGGAAGACCAGGTCGTACGGGGCCGCGGGAGCCGGGCCGGCGAGCACCCGCTCGGCGCGGTCGGCGCGGAGCTCGGCACCCGGAAGGGCGACGGTGCGGATGTTGGCGCGGATGGTGCGGGCCGCGCTCGCGTCCGACTCGACCAGCAGGGTGTGCTCGGCACCGCGGGACAGCGCCTCCAGGCCGACCGCTCCCGAACCGCCGAACAGGTCCAGCATCCGGGCGCCGTGGATCGTCCCGCGCAGGGACTCCAGGGTGGAGAACATCGCCTCCCGCGCCTTGTCAGAGGTCGGGCGGGTGTTGCGGCCGGGCGGCACGGCCAGGCGCCGGCCGCCGGCCACGCCGGCGATCACGCGGGTCATGAGCTGCAGGGTCCTTTCGTGGGTCAGCCACCACGCTATACGGGCCGCTCGCCCGGGCGCCCACTCGCCGGGCGGCCCGGCGGCGCCCCACGGCGCCGCCGGGCCGTGGGCTACTCGGCCGCCGAGACCGCCCCGAGCAGGGCCGGGGAGGCGTAGCGGGACCAGGACAGGCAGCCGTCGGGCGGGCAGTGGTCGGGGCGGCGCGGGTCGTGACCGAGCTCACGCAGCTTGGTGCGGACGGAGTCGGGCGTACGGCCGAAGCGGGCGGCGATCCGGGCGATGGTCTCGCTCTCGTGGAAGCGGCGGACCAGCTCCTCCTCGTGCTGCGGCACCCACGGGGCGCCGTGGCCGGGGTACAGCTCGCGCAGCACGTCACGGTCGGGGATGGGCTCGGAGACCTCGGCGACGATCGCCAGCGCCCGCAGCGCGCGGTTCAGCGCGATCCGGAGGTTGGCGACGTCCTCGACGGGGAGGCGGAGCTTGCCGGAGGCGAGCGGGCTGGCGGCGGCACCCTCGCGCCAGCCGGTCAGGGTCAGGGTGACTTCGCGGTCGTCCTCACTGGCGAGCTCGATCCGGAAGATCTTGTCGCCGAGCGGGAGCTCGTTGAGATGACGGAATGCCATGGCAGGACCCCCAAGTGTCGTGCCAGGTACGCACCTTGAGGTGCGCCCTGAACACCTTCATTCTCTCGTGGGGCACTGACAATCGAGGGTGCCCGGCCGGGCCGGGCCCCCGGGTGCGGGAGCCGCCGCGGGCGGGCCGTCAGCCCTTCTCCAGGTACTCGGCGCGCTCCTCGTCCAGCAGGCTCTCCAGGGCCGTCCGCAGCTCGGGGTGGCCGGCCAGGGCCGGGTCCTCCGCGACCAGGGCGGCGGCCTCCGCGCGGGCGGTGGCGATGATCTCCTCGTCGTCCAGCACGGAGAGCACCTTCAGCGAGGACTTCACCCCGGACTGGGCCTGCCCGAGCACATCGCCCTCGCGGCGCTGCTCCAGGTCGATCCGGGAGAGCTCGAAGCCGTCCAGGGTGCCGGCCACCGCGTCCAGCCGGGCCCGGGCCGCGCTGCCCGCGGGCATGTCGCTGACCAGCAGGCAGAGGCCGGGGGCGCTGCCGCGGCCCACCCGGCCGCGCAGTTGGTGGAGCTGGGAGACGCCGAAGCGGTCGGCGTCCATGATGACCATGACCGTGGAGTTGGGCACGTTGACGCCGACCTCGATCACGGTGGTGGCGACCAGGACGTCCACCTCGCCCGCCGCGAAACGCTTCATCACGTCGTCCTTGGCCTCCGGCGCCAGCCGCCCGTGCAGGATCTCCACCCGCAGCCCGGCCAGCGGACCCTTGGTGAGCGTCTCGGCGGTCTCCACCACGGAGAGCGGCGGCCTGCGGTCGTCGCTCGCGGCACCCAGGTCCTCCGGGTCGTCCGGCAGGGACTTGGCCCGCTTCTTCTTCGGTTCGTCCGGCTCGTCGCCGATCCGCGGGCAGACCACGTACGCCTGGTGGCCCTTGGCCACCTCCTCGCGGACCCGCTCCCAGGCCCGGGCGAGGAAGCTGGGCTTCTCGACCGCCGGCACCACATGGCTGGAGATCGGCGAACGCCCGGCCGGGAGCTGGTCGAGGACGGAGGTCTCCAGGTCACCGAAGACCGTCATGGCGACGGTGCGCGGGATCGGGGTGGCCGTCATGACCAGCAGGTGCGGGGGTTGTTCGCCCTTGTTGCGCAGCGCGTCCCGCTGCTCGACGCCGAAGCGGTGCTGCTCGTCCACCACGACCAGGCCGAGGTCCTGGAACTGGACCTTGTCCTCGATCAGGGCGTGGGTGCCGATGGTCACCCCGGCGTCGCCGCAGGCCATGTCGAGCATCGCCTGCCGCCGGGCCGGCACACCCATCGAGCCGGTGAGCAGCACGACCTTCGTCCCGAGTTCGGAGCCGCCGAGCATGCCGCCCTCGGCCAGATCGCCCATCATCTCCGCGATCGAGCGGTGGTGCTGCTGGGCGAGCACCTCGGTCGGCGCCAGCAGCACCGCCTGGCCGCCCGCGTCGACCACGGTGAGCATGGCCCGCAGTGCGACCAGCGTCTTGCCGGAGCCGACCTCGCCCTGGAGCAGGCGGTGCATCGGATGGGCGGAGGCGAGGTCGGCGGCGATCTCGGCGGAGACCTTCTGCTGGCCGTCGGTGAGGGTGAAGGGCAGCCGGGCGTCGAAGGCGGCCAGCAGACCGCCGGGACGGGCCTGTCGGGGGACGGCCGGAAGTGCCGCGTCGGCGGCCCGGCGCTGGGCCAGGGCGACCTGGAGGACGAACGCCTCGTCCCAGCGCAGGCGGCTCTGGGCGCGCTCGCGCTCGGCGTGGTTGCGCGGGCGGTGGATGAGCTCGAGCGCCTCGGGCAGCGGGATCAGCCGGTGCTTCTCCCGGAGCTCGGCGGGCAGCGGCTCACCGACGTCGCCGAGGTGCTTGGCGAGGGCGGTCTCGATGCAGATGGACAGCTTCCAGCTGGGCATCTGGGCGCTGGCCGGGTAGACCGGGATCAGCCGGCCGGCGAACTGCCGGGCGGCCGACGAGTCCGCCTCCTCGTCCAGCAACTGGTAGTCGGGCGAGGCTAGTTGGCGGGTTCGGTTGAACAGGCCGACCTTGCCGGCGAACAGGCCCTGGGCGCCCGGGCGCAGCTCCTTCTGCCGCCAGCCCTGGTTGAAGAAGACCAGCGAGAGCCGGCTGCGGCCGTCGGTGACGATCACCTCCAGGCGGTCGCCCTTGCGCGCCTTGAAAGGGATCAGCGTCACCTTCTCGATCCGGGCGAGCACCGTGACGTGCTCGTCCACCTCCAGCTCGTCCAGGCTGGTGAGCTGACCGCGCTCGACGTAGCGGCGCGGGTAGTGGTGCAGCAGGTCGCCGACCGTGCGCAGCTTGAGGCTGTCGGCCAGCACCTTCGCGGTGCGGTCGCCGACCAGCTTGGTCAGTGGTTCATCGAGAGCGCCCATCGCACCCTGTGTACACCACGGCTGCGACAGACCGGGTCACTCCACCCCGATCAGCAACGGCGCGGCCTCCTGCCCGCCCTCGAAGACCACGGTGTCGACCTCGGGCCGCTGCTTGCGCGCGAGTGCCACCAACTCCTCGGCCAGTCCCGCCGGTACGCCCTCGCCGAGCACCAGGGTGACCAGTTCGCCGCCGGCCGCGAGCATCCGGGAGAGCACCACCGCACCGGTCTCGGCGAGGCCGGTGCCGATCACCGCGACGTCGCCGTCGATCAGGCCGAGGACGTCCCCGGCCTGGCAGACCCCGGCCATGGTCCAGGACTCGCCCTCGGCGATCGCGAGTTCGGCGTAGCGGGTGGCTCCTGCGGCGGAGGTCATGGCGACCACGTCCTCGTCGAAGCGTCGGGCGCTCTCGTGCACGGCGAGCGCGGCCAGCCCCTGGACCGGCGAGCGGGTGGGCAGGACGGCGATCCGCACGCCCTCCTCGCGGAGCTGGTCGGCGGCGGCTCCGGCGGCGGCTCGCAGTTCGGGGTCGTTGAGCAGCAGCACGACCTCGCGGGCGGCGCAGCGGCGGACGGCCTCGGCGAGCTCGGCGCTGGCGGGCGGCCGGTCCGGATCGGCCAGCAGGACGGCGGATCCGGCCTGCTCGCAGAGTTCGGCCAAACCGGTGCCGGAGACCACGCTGAGCACGGCGCGGCCCTCGGGCGCGGTCCTGGCCCGCTTCCCCGCGCGGGCGGCGGCCTCGGCGAAGTGCGTGATCCGGATCCGGTGCGGCCGTCCGGCCTCGAGGGCGGCCTCGACGGCGGCTCCGGCATCGTCCACGTGCACGTGGACGCTCCACAGGCCGTCGCCGCCGCCGACCACCAGGGAGTCGCCGAGGGTGCCGAGCCTGGCGCGGAGTGCCGGGAGGGTGTCGTCGGGGGCGTCCAGCAGGTAGATCACCTCGAAGGCGGGGTGGCCGGGACCGGCCGGGCGCTCGTGCCCCTCGCAGCTCTCCGCGAGTCCGGTGGCGCCGAGGCCCTGCCGGAGGGCGACCGGGCCCATCGGGGTCTGTCCGGCGACGGCGTCGGCGAGGGCGCCGAGGACGGCGACCAGGCCGCGGCCGCCGGCGTCCACCACTCCGGCCTCGGCCAGTACGTCCAGTTGCTCGGGGGTGTGCATCAGCGCGGTCCGGGCGGCGCGGTAGGCGGTGTCGGCGGTCTCCGCCAGGCCGCCGGCGGTCCCCGCGGCGGCCCTGGCGGCCTCGGCGGCGACCGTGAGCAGGGTTCCCTCGACCGGCTCGGCGACGGCCTGGTAGGCGGCCTCGGCGGCTCGCTGGAGGGCCTGGCGCAGCAGCGCGGGGTCACCGCCCCGGGCGAGTACCTCGGCCATGCCGCGCAGCAGCTGGGCGAGGATCACACCGGAGTTGCCGCGGGCGCCGACCAGCGCGCCCCTGGCCATCGCCGCGGCGGCGGCGGCCAGGTCCGGCTCGCCGGCGTGCTCGGCGAAGCAGCGCTCGACGGCGGCGGCCGCGGCCTCGACGGTCAGGTACAGGTTGGTGCCGGTGTCGCCGTCGGGAACGGGGTAGACGTTGAGCGCGTCGATCTCCTCGCGGGCCTGACCGAGGGCGGTCAGGGCGAGCCGGCTCCAGGTGCGGACGGTCGGGGCGTCGAGCGTGTCCAGCACCAGCTCTCCTCCGGGTGAACGCCACGGGAACGCGACTGAACGCGGTGGCGAGGGGCGATACCCGCAGGTTATCGGTGGCCGTCGGCGGGCCGCGCGCAGGGCGAGCACCGCCGGGCACCACCGAGCGGGCGCGTCACGCCCCCGAGCGGTGCGGACGGGCGGACGGCGCGGGCGGCGGGAACGATCACCGCCCGGGGCGTGGTAGTTTCGTTTAACCGGACGCGGCGTTGTATGCTCTTCCGGTTGCCTGGAACAACCCGGGCTCACCCCTTGAACCGATCCGGTCCACGTGAGTGGCCCGGGAGGCTCAGCCGGGGTTTTCGAACGTAAATGATCTGAAGTCTTGGAGTGACTCCTGTGGCTGCCAACTGCGACGTCTGCGGCAAGGGGCCGGGCTTCGGCAACAGCATCTCCCACTCGCACCGCCGTACCTCCCGTCGTTGGAACCCCAACATCCAGACGGTGCGCGCTGTGATTGGGCGGACGCCGAAGCGGCTCAACGTCTGCACCTCGTGCATCAAGGCCGGTAAGGTCTCGCGCTGACGCGCAGACCGGTAAGCCGGTCCTCCGGACAGCCGATCCACCCTCGGGTGGGTCGGCTATCTGCTTTGTCCCGACGCCCAGGACCTGTCCGGCGTCTCGCCCTCGCGGCGCCGGGACGGACGTTCCGCCTTGACCGTACGGCCCGGGGTTCCCGCCCCGGGCCGTACGCGTCCCTGGGTCAGCGCCAGCGCCAGCCGTGGTCGACCGGGCCGATGCCGGCGCCGAGCGGGAAGCCCCGCCGGATCGCGCCGGTGACGTACGCCTTGGCCGCACCGACCGCCTCGGGCATCGCCAGGCCCTTGGCGAGCTCGGCGGCGACGGCGCTGGCCAGGGTGCAGCCGGTGCCGTGGGTGTGCCGGTTGTCATAGCGCTCGGCGCGGTACCAGTGCTCCTCGCCGGGACCGCCGTAGAGCAGGTCCGCGGCCTCGCCCGCCAGATGTCCGCCCTTGACCAGGACCCAGCGCGGGCCGAGGTCGTGCAGCGCCCTGGCCGCGTCCAGCATGTCCTCCTCCCGCTCCACCGTGATGCCGGTGAGCTGCGCCACCTCGTGCAGGTTGGGCGTGGCGAGGGTGGCGACCGGCAGCAGCCGCTCCCGTACGGTGGCGACCGCCTCGGCTGCGAGCAGCGCGTCGCCGTGCTTGGAGACGCCGACCGGGTCCACCACCACCGGCGCCGGCACACCGGCGAGCAGCTCGGACACGGTCTCGACCAGTTCGACGGAGGCCAGCATGCCGGTCTTCACGGCCTGCACGCCGATGTCGTCCACCACGCTGCGGAACTGGGCGCGGACGGCTTCGGCGGGCAGCTCCCAGTAGCCCTGCACACCGACCGAGTTCTGCGCGGTGACGGCGGTGATCACGCTCATGCCGTGCACCCCGAGCGCGAGCATGGTCTTGAGGTCGGCCTGGATGCCGGCACCGCCACCGGAGTCGGAGCCGGCGACGGTGAGGACGCGCGGGGGTACCGCGACGGGAGGTGCTGACTGGCTGCTCATGTCGCCAACCTACCGGGCGGCGTCCGGCCAGCCGTCCCGGCCCGGCCCGAGGATCAGAGCACCGCCTCCGACTCCAGCCAGCGGTCCTCGGGCACGGTCTTCAGCTTGACCACGGCGTCCACGATCGGCACCAGCCTGATCTCGGTGCCGCGCAGCGCGGTGAAGTGCCCGAAGGCACCCTGGTGGACGGCCTCCACGGCGTGCCAGCCGAAGCGGGAGGCGAGCACCCGGTCCCGGGCGGTGGGGGTGCCGCCGCGCTGGGTGTGACCGAGGATGACCGGGCGGGCCTCCTTGCCGAGCAGGTCCTCCAGCTCGTGCGCGAGCCGGTTGCCGATCCCGCCGAAGGTCTGGTGGCCGTACTGGTCGACCTCGCCGTGGTCGAAGCGGAGCGTGCCCGGCGCCGGCTTGGCGCCCTCGGCGACCGCGATGATGGCGAACTTCTTGTGCCGGTCGAAGCGCTCCTCGACCATCCGGGCCACCGCCTCGATGTCGAACGGCTTCTCGGGGATGAGGATGCCGTGCGCGCCACCCGCCATCCCGGCGGTCAGGGTGATCCAACCGGTGTGACGTCCCATCAACTCGACCACCATCACCCGCTGGTGGGACTCGGCGGTGGTCTTCAGCCGGTCGATCGCCTCGGTCGCGACGTGAACGGCCGTGTCGAAGCCGAAGGTCACGTCGGTGGCCTCGATGTCGTTGTCGATGGTCTTCGGGACGCCGACCACGGGCAGCCCGGCCTCGGAGAACATCCTGGCGGCGGTCAGCGTGCCCTCGCCGCCGATCGCGATCAGGGCGTCGATACCGAGGTTCCGGGCCAGCGTACGGGCGTTCTCCACGGCCCAGTTGATCCGGTCGCGCCGCACCCGGGCCGAGCCCAGGATGGTGCCGCCGAGGGTGAGCAGCCCCGTGACGTCGTCGTGCGAGACCGGGCGGGCGCGGCCCTCGATCAGCCCGAGGAAGCCGTCCTCGATGCCGATGATCTCGTCGCCGTGGACATCGGTGCCCCGGTGCACCACCGAGCGGATCACCGCGTTGAGGCCGGGGCAGTCGCCTCCGCTGGTCAGGACGCCGATTCGCATGGTGGGTGCGCTCTCCCGCTCCAGGGGCGGCACCGCCCCGGGCCGATGGATCCGTACGGGCCGGACAGACCGGACAAACCCGGCCAGGACCGACAGCGCAAGCCTACGCGCCGAACCCCTCCCGGACCGGATCCCCGCGCCAGTACCACCCCCAGGGGGAAACTCCGGTGACGGGACGGCCTCCCGGGGCTGCGCAAGCCGTACGCTGCGCCCACCGTGAACCCGCCCGGCTTCGAGCACGGTTCCCGCACCCTCGGACAGCGCCGGCGCGGATGGGCTCAACACCTCGGCCCGAACGCGCGGTTGGCCTCCTCCCGGAGTCGCCCGCCGCCGGCGCCGGCGCCCGTACGGGCGCTCCCGCCGGTACGAACGCCCGCCCCACGCCCCGCGGTTGCCCGCTAATGGGCCGCGAAGTGGTCCCAGCCGCCGACGCGGTCCCAGGGAGCCCCGTCCACGGTGACCTGGCCGCCGCGGGCGGCGCCGGCGATCCGGACCACAGTGCCCACCACCCGCCAGCGGGCGGGCAGCTGGACGGTGGCCGGGAAGGTGGCCGCGATCGCGTGGTCCTCGCCGCCGGAGAGCACCCATACCAGCGGGTCCACCCCGACCGCCTGGCCGATGTCGGCCATCTGCGCGGGGATGTCGAAGTCGGCCGCGCGCAGGTCGATGTCGACGCCGCTGGCCTTGGCGACATGGCCGAGGTCGGCCACCAGGCCGTCGCTGACGTCGACCATCGAGGTCGCGCCGAGGTCCGCACCGGCCGGGCCCGCGTGGTACGGCGGTTCGGGCCGCCGGTGCGCCTCCACGAAGGCGCGCGGGGAGCGGAACCCGCGCTGCAGTACGGTCAGTCCGGCCGCCGACCAGCCGAGCCAACCGGTCACCGCGACCACGTCGCCGACTTGCGCGCCCGAGCGCTTCACCGGGGCCCGGCCCTGCAGGTCGCCCAGCGCGGTGATCGCCAGGGTGATGGCGTCGCCGCCGACCACGTCGCCGCCGACCACGGCCGCCCCGGCCACCTGGCACTCGTCGCGGAGCCCGTCCATCAGCTCGGTGGCCCAGGTGATGGGCAGGTCGGCGGGGGTCACCAGGCCCAGCAGCAGCGCGGTCGGGACGGCGCCCATCGCGGCGATGTCCGCCAGGTTCTGGGCGGCGGACTTGCGGCCCACGTCATAGGCGGTGGACCAGTCCCGGCGGAAGTGCCGTCCCTCGATCAACACGTCGCTGGTGGCCACCACCCGGCCGTCCGGCGCCTTGACCACGGCGGCGTCGTCCCCGGGGCCGAGTTCGACGGCCGGAGTCAGCGGCAGCCGGGCGGTCAGCTCCCGGATGAGTCCGAACTCGCCCAGCTCGCCCACGGTCCCCTGCATCTGCCGTCCTCTCCACTGATGCCTGAAGCAACTGATGACTGAAGCACCTCAGGGACCCGGATCCGCTCCGGGCTCCCGCCCGGCCGCGTCCCGTACCCGTCCGTCCCCGCCCGCGCTCGTTCCGCACTCCCCCGCGCGCAGCGTACGCCCTCGGACCCTGCCGAAGTCTCCCCTCCCGGCCCCGCTGCGCGGTAGCGTGGTGATCCAGACTGCCGGTCAGCCCACCCCCGCCTGGAGGTCTCCCGTGGTACAGGCATACATCCTGATCCAGACCGAGGTGGGCAAGGCCACCGCGGTGGCCCAGGCCATCTCCGAGATCACCGGAGTGGTGCAGGCCGAGGACGTCACCGGCCCCTACGACGTCATCGTCCGTGCCGAGGCCCAGACGGTGGACGATCTCGGGCGCCTCGTGGTGGCCAGGATCCAGCAGGTCGAGGGGATCACCCGTACGCTCACCTGCCCGGTGGTCCATCTGTAGGCCCGGTTACCATCGGCGGATGCCCCGATTCCCCGGTCCGAGCGCCCGCCTGATGTCGCTGCCCGCCCCGCTGCGCTGGGCTGCACCGCCGGTCGCGCTGCTGGGCGGGATCGCACTGCTGCTCGTCGACTGGAGCACCCCGCCGAACGTCACCCCGCCCACGCCGGCACCGGCCGTGGCGAAGATCTGCGCCGCGCTGGACAAGGCGCTGCCCGACACCGTGCTGGGGCACAAGCGGCAGGACCCGAAGCCCGACTCCCCGTACACGGCCGCCTGGAACAGCTCACCGCACACCGTGCTGAAGTGCGGCATCGACCGTCCCGGCTACCTCGACGACGACCCCACGGCCTCCGCGCCCGAGGTGAACGACGTGCAGTTCGGCATGGCGCCGGACGGCCACGGCGGCTACCGCTTCGTCACCACGCTGCGCAAGGCGTACGTCGAGATCACCGTGCCGCAGGGCGCTTACTCGAACTACATCGACCCGCTCAGCTCGCTCACCGACGCGATCAAGTCCACGGTCCCGGACGGCCTGTAACCCTCCGGGACCGGGCGAGCGGGCTCCGACCCGACGACTCAGCGCAGGCCGGTGGAGCGGCGCAGCGCCGCCTGGAGCAGCCGGTCGATCAGCTCCGCGTAACCCACGCCGCTGGCCTCCCACATCTTCGGGTAGGCCGAGATGGGGGTGAAGCCGGGCATGGTGTTGATCTCGTTGACCACCCAGCGGCCATCGGTGAGCAGGAAGAAGTCCACCCGGGCCAGCCCCTCGCAGCCGAGCGCCTCGAAGGCGGCGACGGCCTGGCGGCGGATCTCGGCGGTCTCGTCCTCGGTCAGCTTCGCCGGGATCTGCACCTCGGAGGAGTCGATGTACTTGGCGTCGAAGTCGTAGAACTCGTAGTCGCCGCCGACCAGGATCTCGGCCGGGACGCTGGCCCGCGGGCCGTCCTCGAACTCCAGCACGGCGCACTCGATCTCGCGGCCCTCGAGCCCGGCCTCGACGATCACCTTGGGGTCGTGCCGGCGGGCCTCCTCGATCGCGGCGTCCAGGTCGGCGAGGTCCTTGACCTTGCTGATGCCCACGCTGGAACCGGCCCGGCAGGGCTTCACGAAGAGCGGCAGACCGAGCTCGGCGATCCGCTCGCGCGCCGCCGCGCGGCCCGCCTCGGACTCCCACTCGCGCGACTTGACCACCGTGTAGGCGCCGACGCCGATGCCGTGCGACTGGAGGATCCGCTTGGTGAACTCCTTGTCCATGCCCACCGCGCTGGCCAGCACACCGGAGCCGACGTACGGGACGCCGGAGAGCTCCAGCATGCCCTGGAGGGTGCCGTCCTCGCCCCAGGGGCCGTGCAGCAGCGGCAGGACCACGTCGACCTCGCCGAGGGCCTTGGGCGCCTCGGTGGAGGTCGCCAGGACCACCTCCCGGCTGTCCGGGCTGACCGGCAGGGTGACCTGACCGTCGCCGGACTCGGCGATCTGGGACACGGCCGGCAGCTTGCCGTCGGTGATCGCCATCCGGGCCGGCTCGTCGCTGACCAGGGCCCAGCGGCCCTCGTGCGTGATGCCGATCGGCAGCACCTCGTACTTGGTGCGGTCGATGGCCTTGAGCACGCTGCCGGCCGTGGAGACCGAGATGGCGTGCTCGGAGCTGCGACCGCCGAAGACGATCGCGACGCGCGGCTTGGCGCCCGAAGCGCCCGGGTTCGGGGAGTGCTGTTCGATGCTCATATCGCGCTTGAGACTACCGTGCGAGCGGTTTCGGGAAAGTCACGCCGACTACTCGAATCGGGCATTGTCCGTTTTCGGCATACTTCAGCCGCTTTCGCGAATCGGGCCGCCCAGCCCCGCCGTCCGGCCGCTACCGCCGCTCCGGCTTCGCGGAGCGGGCCATCAGTCCGGCGAGCACCTCTTGGGTGGGCCGACCGTGGTGCACCACGTCCACCACGGCCTCGACGATCGGCATCTCGACGTGGTTGCGCCGGGCCAGATCGAGCACCGACTCGCAGGACTTGACGCCCTCGGCGGTCTGCTTGGTGGCGGCGATGGTCTCCTCGACCGTCATGCCGCGGCCGAGGTTGGTGCCGAAGGTGTGGTTGCGGGAGAGCGGCGAGGAGCAGGTGGCGACCAGGTCGCCCATCCCGGCCAGCCCCGAGAAGGTGAGCGGGTCGGCGCCGAGGGCGAGGCCGAGGCGGGTGGTCTCGGCCAGTCCACGGGTCATCAGGGTGGCCTTGCTGTTGTCGCCCAGGCCCATCCCGTCGGCCATGCCGACCGCCAGCGCGATCACGTTCTTGACCGCGCCGCCGAGTTCGCAGCCGACCACGTCGGTGTTGGTGTAGGCGCGGAAGTACGGGGTGTGGCAAGCGGCTTGGAGGCGCTTGGCGACCTCCTCGTCGGTGCAGGCGACCACACAGGCGGCCGGCTGCCGGTTGGCGATCTCCTTCGCCAGGTTGGGTCCGCTGACCACCGCGACCCGCTCCGGGCCGACCCCGGCGACCTCCTGGACGACCTCGCTCATCCGCTTGGCGGTGCCGAGTTCGATGCCCTTCATCAGGCTCACCAGGACCGTCCGCGGACCGATCAACGGCGCCCAGGCGGCGAGGTTCTGACGGAGCGTCTGGGACGGGATCGCCAGCACGGCGAAGTCCGCACCGGCCAGCGCCTCGGCGGGGTCGGTGGTGGCGTGGACGCTGTCCGGCAGCCGCACCCCGGGCAGGTAGTCGGGGTTCTCGTGGGTCCGCTCGATGGTGTCCACCAGCTCCTGGCGGCGGCCCCAGAGGGTCACCTCGCAGCCGGCGTCGGCCAGGATCATCGCGAACGGGGTACCCCAGGAGCCGGTTCCGAAGACGGCGCAGCGGGTCACTTGGAACTCTCCTCGGGGGTGGTGCCTTCGTCCTGCCCGCCACTCGCCCGCTCGCGCTTGGCGGCGGCGGCCGCGGCGCGCTCCCGGGCGGCCGTGCGCATGTCGTAGCGCTCGGCCGGCGGCTGTTCGCCGCGGATGTCGGCGAGCACGGCGGTGATCGCCGCCATGATGTCGTCGGTGGCCTCACGGAGCACCTTGGCGGTGAGCTCCTGGCCCTGGTACTTGCTCAGGTCCACCGGCGGGCCGGCCGCAACGGTCACCTTGTGCCGGGGGAAGAGGTGGTACTTGCCCCTTCCGCCCCGGCCGTACGGCGGGATGATCTCGTGCGCGCCCCAGTGCGCCACCGGGATGACCGGCGCGCCGGTCATCAGCGCGACCCGGGCCGCCCCGCTCTTGCCGGTCATCGGCCACAGGTCGGGGTCACGGGTGAGGGTGCCCTCGGGGTAGAACTGCACGCACTGGCCCGCGTTGACGGCGTCGATCGCGGCGCGGAACGCCTCGGCGGCGTCGGTGGACTCGCGGAACACCGGGATCTGGCCGGTCTTGCGCAGCATGAACCCGATGAACGGCACCGAGAAGAGCGAAGACTTGCCCAGTATCCGGGGCGGGCGGCCGCTGTTGTACTGCCAGTGCGCGTACACCACCGGGTCGATGATCGAGTTGTGGTTCACCACCGCGATGAACCCGCCCTCCTCGGGCAGGTGTTCCCAGCCGCGCCACTCGGGCTTCACCAGTGCGGTCGTCACCGGCTTCACGAGCACGGCCGCGAAGCGGTACCAGAACCCGTAGTCGGCGTTGCCGAATCTGGCGTACGAGCGGCGGGCCACCCCAGCTCCTCCTCGATCAAGTGCGGCACTCCGAGGTGCCGCAGTCCGTTCCCGGTGCCCGGGCCCCGGGCGCGGATCAGTCTCGCCCGTCGCCTCACCGGCTGTCGAGGAGCCTTCCCCCGCGGCCCGCAGCAAGTGACCAATCGCACGTCAACCTACGCGGTACCCGCCTGGCCAGGGCTTCGGCACCGACGCCACAATGACGCCGATGACCCAGGACACGGTACGCCCCGTCGAGCCGGTTCCGCCTGCTGCCCGCCCCGGCTGGTCGTTGGTGCTGCCGGTGAAACCGCTCGCGATGGCCAAGAGCCGGCTCGGCGCCTTCGCCGGCGAACGGCGCGCGGCGCTCGCGCTGGCCTTCGCGCTGGACACCGTGACGGCCGCGCTGGCCTGCCAGGACGTGGCCCAAGTCCTGGTGGTCACCCGGGACCCGTTGGCCGGGCCCGAGTTGGCGCGACTCGGCGCGCTGGTCCTCGACGACGAACCCGGCGGCGGCCTCAACCCGGCCCTCGCGCACGGCGCGGCACACGCCCGCCGGATCGCGCCGCACTCCCCCGTCGCCGCGCTCTCCGCCGACCTCCCGGCGCTGCGGCCCGCCGAACTCGCCCGGGTGCTGGCCGCCGTGCCGGCCACCGGGCGGGCCTTCCTGGCGGACGCGCCCGGCATCGGCACCACACTGCTCGCCTGCGCCGCGGACTCCGCCCTGCGACCGGAGTTCGGCGGGGCGAGCCGGGAGCGCCACGCGGCCGGCGGCGCGTACGAGATCACCCTGCCCGACGTCCCCTCGGTCCGCCGCGACGTGGACACCGGCGACGACCTCGTCGCCGCCCGCAGCCTGGGCCTCGGCCCCCGCAGCACCTCCGCCTCCGCCGTGCTGTTCACCCCGAGCGGGCGGTGCCGCTGACCGGCCTCTCCCGGGCGCGCGGTATGCACGAAGAGCCCGTCCCCCGCCGCACTCCGGGCCCTTGAGGGCCGCACAGCGCACCGAGGTGGGGGACCTGTCGCACCCCCGGCGGCGCCCCCGGCCACCCGCGCATCAACTCGCCGATATGCTGCGGGTATGCAGGCCACCGCGTTCACCTTCGACCCCGACACGCACGCGGGTTCCGTGCTGCTCGACGACGGCACCCCGGTGCCGTTCGACGCGGCGGCCTTCGACGCCGGCGGCCTGCGCCTGCTGCGGCCCGGCCAGCGGGTGCGGATCCGTACCGAGGGCAGCGGCGAGAGCCTCCGGGTTGTCTTCGTGACCCTGCAGACCTTCCCCGACCCGGCCGAGGGGCAGGACTAGCCCCGAGCCGGCACCCCCGTACGGCGCGCGAGCGTCCAGCCGGCGCGAATCCGAGCGCCAACTCTCCGTAGCTTCCCGGGAATGCCGCCACCCGCTCCCAACGCACCGGGCCCGTGGAAATACCGGTGCGCCTCGTACCGCGTCCACCCCGGCGACAGCCCCCTGAGCGCCTTTCCCGGAACGCTCTGGCGCGCCCGGGAACCGGCTGAAGACGGCGGGCGGATCGATGCACCGTGACAACCGTCCGAGCACCGGTTTCCCTGCTGCTCACGCCTTCCACCCGGCACCGGACGGCCGGTCCCTGAACGTGGAAGAGCCGTGGCGGCTCGCTCCGGGATCTCCCCGGTAGCGAGCCGCCACGGCTCACGGCCGATCCGGCCGTCCGCTGGTACCGCCCGGAAAACCTGCCGGACCTTACTTGGCGGTCGACTTGCGCGCGGTGGTCTTGCGCGTGGTGGTCTTCTTCGCCGGAGCGGTCTTCTTGACCGCCGCCGCCTTCTTGGCCACCGTGGCGGTGGTCTTCTTCGCCGCGGTGGTCTTGGTGGCGGTGGTCTTCTTCGCCGCAGCGGTCTTGGTGGCGGTGGTCTTCTTGACCGCGGCCTTCTTCGCGGCAGCCGGGGCGGCCTTCTTCGCCGCAGCCGGGGCGGCCTTCTTCGCCGCAGCGGCGGTGACCTTCTTCGCCGCCGCCTTCTTGGCGGGGGCGGTGGCCGCGGCGGCACGCTTGGCCGCGGCGCGCTTGGCGGCCGGGGTCGCGGCGACGCCGGCCTTACCCGGGGTGAGCGAGCCCTTGGGGGCCTTCTTCACCGAGGGGCCTTCCTTCGGCAGCTTCTTGGAGCCGCTGACCAGGTCCTTGAAACCCTGGCCCGGACGGAAGCGCGGCACCGAGGTCTTCTTGACCTTGACCCTCTCGCCGGTCTGCGGGTTACGGGCGAAGCGCGCGGAGCGCTCCACCTTCTCGAAGGTGCCGAAACCGGTGACCGAAACCCGGTCTCCAGCCACCACGGCACGCACCATCGTGTCGAGCACTGCATCGACGGCCTCTGCGGCAGCCTTGCGACCACCCAGCTGCTCGGCCACCGCTTCGACAAGCTGAGCCTTGTTCACGTCTTCCCCTTCGGAAACGGGCGCCGGATGATTCCATCCGTTCTTTTCGCACGTTAGGTATGTATCTGCGGACTTTCAATTACCAAACGCGCGAATCACCCTAGTGTCGCAATGGATTTGCGCGTCGGCGACCTCAGCCGAGAGGCAGGTGCCCCTCGTCGAGGTCTTGCACAAAGCGACTCAACCGCCTTGCCGCCTCCGGAAGATCACGCTTGGCGGTCTCCGTGACCATCAACAGTTGACGGGTGAGAGCGGTCTTTGCCTCTGCTGACACGTTCAGCGCATGAACGCGTGCATGGGCTTGCTTCAACCGCTCGGCCACAAGCGCGTAGAGCGCTGCGACTTCCGGCTCGTCCGGTTCCTCAGCAGGTGAGGTCTGGTCGTCCTGCCGATCGTCAATTCGACTCTCGGCGACACCGTCCGTCCCCTCCGTCGACGCGGGTTCGCCACCCTCGTACGGAGGTTCACGGTGCCAGTGCATGCAACGATTGTGCCATCTGTACAGAGTTGCGCTGTCCGCACCCCTCTCCGACAAATCCCGGCAAGTATCCCGAGCCCGCGTGAGACCCGAACTCAGGGCGGGAACAGCGGATGGCCCGCCCCCCCGATAGGGAGCGGGCCATCCGTCGGACCGTCAGAAAGGGCGCGCTCAGGCGACCGGCTGCGTACGCGGCTTGAAGCTCGGGCGAGTGCGCTCGAAGGCCGCGATGTCGGCCTCGTTCTGCAGCGTGATGCTGATGTCGTCCAGACCGTTCAGCAGCCGCCAGCGGACATTGTCGTCCAGCTCGAACGGGGCGTTGACACCCTCGGCTCGCACCTCGCGGGCCTCGAGGTCGACGGTGATCTCGGCGGCCGGATCGGCTTCGGTGAGCGCCCACAGCCGCTCCACCGTCTCCTGCGGCAGGACCACCGTCAGCAGGCCGTTCTTCAGCGAGTTGCCGCGGAAGATGTCGGCGAACCGCGAGGAGATCACCGCCGCGAAACCGTAGTTCTGCAGCGCCCAGACCGCGTGCTCACGCGAGGAACCGGTGCCGAACTCCGGGCCGGCCACCAGGACCGTGGCGCCCTGTCGCTCGGGCTGGTTGAGCACGAATTCCGAGTCCTTGCGCCAGGCCTCGAACAGGCCGTCCTCGAAACCGGAACGGGTGACCTTCTTCAGCCAGTGCGCCGGGATGATCTGGTCGGTGTCCACGTTGCTGCGGCGCAGCGGGACGGCCCGGCCGGTGTGAGTGGTGAACTTCTCCATTGTCAGGCCTCCACGGGGACGGTCAGGTCGGCGGGCGAGGCCAGGCGGCCCAGAACGGCGGTCGCGGCGGCGACCTGAGGTGACACCAGGTGGGTACGGCCGCCCTTGCCCTGCCGTCCCTCGAAGTTGCGGTTGGAGGTGGAGGCGCAACGCTCACCGGGCGCCAGTTGGTCGGGATTCATGCCCAGGCACATCGAGCAACCCGCGTGCCGCCATTCGGCGCCGGCGGTGGTGAACACCTTGTCCAGGCCCTCCTCGACGGCCTGCAGGGCGACCCGGACCGAGCCCGGGACGACCAGCATCCGGACGCCCTCGGCGACGCTGCGGCCCTCCAGGACCGCGGCGGCGGCCCTCAGGTCCTCGATCCGGCCGTTGGTGCAGGAGCCGACGAAGACCGCGTCCACCTCGACCTCGCGCAGCGGTGTACCGGCCTCCAGGCCCATGTACTTGAGCGCGTTCTCGGCGGCGATCCGCTCCTGCGGGTCGGCGAAGGAGGCCGGGTCCGGCACCGAGGCCCCGAGCGGTGCGCCCTGGCCGGGGTTGGTGCCCCAGGTGACGAACGGGGTCAGTTCGCCCGCGTCGATGAAGACCTCGGCGTCGAAGACCGCGTCCTCGTCGGTGGCCAGGGTCTTCCAGTACTCGACGGCGGCGTCCCAGTCCTCGCCCTCGGGGGCGTGCGGACGGCCCCGCAGGTAGTCGAAGGTGGTCTGGTCGGGGGCGATCATGCCCGCGCGGGCGCCGGCCTCGATCGACATGTTGCAGACGGTCATCCGGGCCTCCATGGAGAGGCTGCGGATCGCCGAGCCGCGGTACTCCAGGACGTAGCCCTGGCCGCCGCCGGTGCCGATCCTGGCGATGACGGCCAGGATCAGGTCCTTGGCGGTGACGCCCTCGGACAGTTCGCCCTCGACCGTGATCGCCATGGTCTTGAACGGGGCCAGCGGCAGCGTCTGGGTGGCCAGCACGTGCTCGACCTGGCTGGTGCCGATGCCGAACGCCAGCGCTCCGAAAGCGCCGTGGGTGGAGGTGTGAGAGTCGCCACAGACCACGGTCGTGCCGGGCTGGGTCAGGCCCAGCTGCGGACCGACCACGTGCACCACGCCCTGCTCGACGTCGCCGAGCGAGTGGATGCGTACGCCGAACTCCTCGGCGTTCCTGCGCAGGGTCTCCAGCTGCACCTTGGAGACCGGGTCGGCGATCGGCTTGTCGATGTCCAGGGTGGGGGTGTTGTGGTCCTCGGTGGCGATGGTGAGGTCGGTCCTGCGGACCTTCCGTCCGGCCAGCCGCAGCCCGTCGAACGCCTGCGGGCTGGTCACCTCGTGCAGCAGGTGCAGATCGATGTAGAGCAGGTCAGGCTCGCCCTCGGCGCGCCGGACGACGTGGTCGTCCCAGACCTTCTCCGCGAGTGTCCGTCCCATCGCTTTCCCTCCAGCCGGCCGCTCTGCCGGCCTTCTCGTGTCGTCGGGGTCGCTTCCCGGGCCGCCCTGGTGAGGCTCCGCGGGCGGACCCGCACGCCGGATCTGTTGTCCAGGATGTGGACACCCTGGCGAGGGGCCGATCCTGGGTTTCTCCCGGGTTGCTGCTTCAAGAGTGGCGCTTTCCCGGCAGGATTGAACTTGCGTCTCGCGGACTGAGACTGCAGTATCGAGACATGGACAACACTAGCGGCGTCGGCGTTCTCGACAAGGCCGCTCTGGTGCTCAGCGCACTGGAGTCGGGCCCCGCCACGTTGGCGGGGCTGGTCGCCGCCACCGGTCTGGCGCGGCCCACCGCCCACCGACTCGCCGTCGCACTCGAACACCACCGCCTGGTCACCAGGGACATGCAGGGTCGTTTCATCCTCGGCCCCCGACTTGCCGAACTCTCCGCCGCGGCGGGCGAGGACCGGCTGCTCGCCACCGCGGGCCCGGTCCTGACCCACCTGCGCGACGTCACCGGCGAGAGCGCGCAGCTCTACCGCCGACAGGGCGAGATGAGGATCTGCGTCGCCGCCGCCGAGCGGCTCTCCGGCCTGCGGGACACCGTCCCGGTCGGCAGCACCCTGCCGATGAAGGCCGGCTCGGCCGCCCAGGTCCTACTGGCCTGGGAGGAGCCCGAGCGGCTCCACCGGGGCCTCCAGGGCGCCCGCTTCACCGCGACCGCGCTGAGCGGCGTACGGCGGCGCGGCTGGGCCCAGTCCATCGGGGAGCGGGAGCCCGGCGTGGCGTCCGTCTCCGCGCCCGTACGGGGCCCCTCCAACCGGGTGGTGGCCGCAGTCTCGGTCTCCGGCCCGATCGAGCGCCTGACCCGCCACCCGGGCCGGCTGCACGCCCAGGCCATCATCGAGGCCGCGAACCGGCTCACCGAGGCACTGCGCCGCGGCTGAAAGCAATGCGGAAGGGCCGCTCCGGAAATTCGGAGCGGCCCTTCCGCATTGACCCGGCACATTCCGGGGAAAACAAAAAAGTCCCGGATCGACCGGGACTCAATTTCTGGCTGGGGTACCAGGACTCGAACCTAGACTAAATGAACCAGAATCACTCGTGCTGCCAATTACACCATACCCCAACAAAGCGCTCGGCCGATGGGATTCCACCCACCGGCCCAGCCGCTCTGGTACCCCCGACCGGATTCGAACCGGCGCTACTGCCTTGAGAGGGCAGCGTGCTAGGCCGCTACACAACGGGGGCCTTCTAAGCGATCCCTTGCAGGATCAGTACCCCCGACCGGATTCGAACCGGCGCTACTGCCGTGAGAGGGCAGCGTGCTAGGCCGCTACACAACGGGGGCTTTCCGAACGGCTCCTTGCGGAACCAGTACCCCCGACCGGATTCGAACCGGCGCTACTGCCGTGAGAGGGCAGCGTGCTAGGCCGCTACACAACGGGGGCTTGATCTATTCTGAACTGCGCTGGGGTACCAGGACTCGAACCTAGACTAAATGAACCAGAATCACTCGTGCTGCCAATTACACCATACCCCACCAGAGTTGAACCCTTGCGAGCTCTCCTCGGGCGTTGCGCCTCTCGCTCGGTTCCCGACGGGGTTTCACTCCCTCGTCCGTTCCCTCCCGGGCGGCGCAGAAAGAACATTACCCGACGTCTGGCCTGGGTCCAAAATCGATAACCCCTGGCCGGGGGCGGGGCGGCTGCGTGCCAGGTCAGGACCGGGCCCGCAGCCGCCCCGCAGCCGGGGCTCAGGAGGTCGGGACGAGGTCCAGGGCGGCCGTCAGCCTGCGCAGCGTCTCGGCGCGGCCGAGCAGCTCCATCGACTCGAACAGCGGCGGGGAGACCCGGCGGCCGGTGACCGCCACCCGCAGCGGGGTGAAGGCGAACTTGGGCTTGATGCCCAGACCGTCCACCAGCGACTCGCGCAGCACCGCCTGGATCGGCTCGGGCGTGAAGTCGCCGAGCCCCTCCAGCGCCTTGATGCTGGCCTCCAGCACCGGACGGGCGTCGACGGTGAGCGCCTTGGCCGCGTCCTCCTCCTGGACCTTGAAGTCGGCGGGGTCGACGAAGAGGAAGCCCGCCATGTTGACGATCTCGCTCAGTACGACCATCCGCTCCTGGGTGAGCGGCGCCACCTTGGCCAGCAGGTCGAGCTGCTCGGCGCTCGGCTCGGCCGGCAGCAGGCCGGGGGCCTGCAGGTACGGCACCAGGCGCTGGACGAAGTCCTCCGGGGCCAGCCTGCGCAGGTGCTCGGCGTTGATCGCCTCGCACTTCTTCAGGTCGAACCGGGCCGGGTTGGAGTTCACCTTCGAGACGTCGAAGGCGGCGACCAGCTCGTCCATGGAGAACAGGTCGCGGTCCTCGGCGAGCGACCAGCCGAGCAGCGACAGGTAGTTGAGCAGGCCCTCGCGGATGAAACCGCGCTCGCGGTACAGGTTGAGGCTGGCCTGCGGGTCGCGCTTGGACAGCTTCTTGTTGCCCTCGCCCATCACGTACGGCAGGTGGCCGAAGCGCGGGGTGACGCCGCTGCCGACGCCGATCTCGGCCAGCGCGGCGTACAGGGCGATCTGACGCGGGGTGGAGGAGAGCAGGTCCTCGCCGCGCAGGACGTGGGTGATGCCCATCAGGGCGTCGTCCACCGGGTTGACCAGGGTGTACAGCGGGGCGCCGTTGGCACGGACGATGCCGTAGTCCGGCACGTTCTCCGACTCGAAGCTCAGCTCGCCGCGGACCAGGTCGTCGAAGGAGATGGTCTTGTCGGGCATCCGGAAGCGGAGGATCGGCTTGCGACCCTCCTGCTCGTAGACGGCGACCTGGTCCTCCGTCAGCTCACGGCAGTGGCCGTCGTAGCCGGAGGGCTTGCCGGCCGCGCGGGCGGCCTCGCGGCGGGCGTCCAGCTCCTCGGTGGTGCAGTAGCAGTGGTAGGCGTGGCCGGCCTCGTGCAGGCGCTTGGCGACGTCGGCGTAGATGTCCATCCGCTGCGACTGCCGGTACGGCGTGTGCGGGCCGCCGATCTCGGGACCCTCGTCCCAGTCGAAGCCGAGCCAGCGCATCGCGTCCAGCAGCTGGTTGTACGACTCCTCGGAGTCGCGGGCGGCGTCGGTGTCCTCGATCCGGAAGACCAGCTTGCCGCCGTGGTGGCGGGCGAAGGCCCAGTTGAAGAGGGCGGTGCGGACGAGGCCGACGTGGGGGTTGCCGGTCGGGGAGGGACAGAAGCGGACTCGGACGGTCGGGTCCTTCGGGGTGGCCGGGGTCGTACCCGGCTCAGTGCTAACCACGCTTGATCACCTTGTTGGTGAGAGTGCCGATGCCTTCGATGGAGACGGCGACTTCGTCGCCGACGTTGATGGGGCCGACACCTGCCGGGGTGCCGGTGAGGATGACGTCGCCCGGGAGCAGCGTCATCGCCTCGGAGATATGGACGATCAGCTCCGCGATCGAACGGACCATCAGGGAGGTCCGGCCGGTCTGCCGCAGGTCGCCGTTGACCGTACAGGTGATCGCCAGATCACTCGGGTCGAGTTCGGTCTCGATCCACGGCCCGAGCGGGCAGGAGGTGTCGAAGCCCTTGGCCCGCGCCCACTGCCCCTCGCGCTGCTGCACGTCGCGCGCGGTGACGTCGTTGGCGCAGGTGTAGCCGAAGACGATCTCCGGAACCCGCTCCAGCGGCACCTCCCGGCCCATCCGGCCGATCACCACGGCCAGTTCGGCCTCCGGCTGGACGTCCGAGGAGAACGGCGGGTACGCGATGGACTCGGTGGGGCCGATCACCGCGGTGGAGGGCTTGAAGAAGGTGAGCGGGACGGCCGGGACCTCGTTGCCGAGCTCCGCCGCGTGCGCCGCGTAGTTCCGGCCGACCGCGACGATCTTGTTGGGGAGGATCGGTGCCAGCAGCCGGATGTCCTCCATCCGGTAGCTCTCCCCGCTCAGCTGCATGGAGACGATCGGGTGGCCGGCCAGCGCGTGGACCACCAGAGACTCGGGCTGGGAGGGGTCGCCCTCGACCACGCCGAAGGAGACGCTGCCGGCGGCAGGGCTCCCTTCCCGGACGGAGAACCTGGCAATGCGCACGGTTGGGAGCCTCTCGGTCAGTCGGGCACCGGCCTTACCGGGCCCTGCTCGAACGCTCCCCAGGCTATCGCGTGGCCCTCCGCAGGCCCTTCGCGCACGGCCGGGGGGACGGTCGGACAAATCGGCCGCCGCTCCCGGCACGGCCTGGGAGGAGAGAAAAGGGGCGCCTGCCGCGGTCGCGGCCGACGCCCCCTCCGGGCCCTCGCGCCCCGCCGGTCAGTCCAGCGGCTTGCGCGGCGCCGGGGCGACCATCAGGACGGTGCGGCGCGGGTTGGCGGTGCTGGCGGGCAGTTCGGTCGTGTAGACGGCCTGCTGCGGAGCGTCCCCGTAGCCCTCGGCGGCGGCCAGCGTGGTCCGGCGCGGGTTCGCCGTGGCATCGCTGACGGGCGTGGACGTGGTGACGGCCTTCTGCTCCGGCTGGGACATCGCGTAGCACCTTGGGGTTCGGGGCCGGCTCACAGGAGTCGGCCTGCGTGACTTTGGGCAGGCTCATGGGTGCACTGCTCCGCACAGCCAGATTAGGGATCTCATTCCACAGGCGCCGCGATCAAAGCTATACATTCAGATGTGACCTTGCTCACAAATTGAGTAGCAGAATACGCATTGCGGACATTTCATCCCCGCCGATCGGCCTGACAATTGCGGCATTTCGGACAGATGAGAACGTCTGCGACTCTTGGCGATCCACGGCCAAGTTGGCATGTATCCGGCGAGTGTCCGAAAAAGACCGTATTCGGGTGGGGTTACCACACAGTCAGTGAGAATCTGCATGCGCTCGGTAGCTCAGGACACCGCCAGGTAACGGCCCTTGTTGGACTTCTCCCGCTGTGCTGGAATGCCACGGAAAAACTCGACACCGTCCCGTCCGCGACAGCGGAGAGGGACGCCCGGTCCAGAGGTTGCGACGCCAGTGCAGGGACGTTTCAAGAGGGGCAGCGGCGCCGCGGGTGACCCGGAGTCGCGCGAGCCCGTGGCAGGCCCCCACCAGGCAGCACCGGCCAACGAGCCGGACCAGCAGGCGACCGGCGCCGGTACCGGCCCGGAGCAGTCCGCGGGCAAGGACGGTGCTCCGGAGGCCGAACAGGCCGGCGAGAAGCGCCGGTCCCGACTGCGGGGCTCGCTGAACCGCCGCCGTGCCACCGGTATGTCCCGGTTCGCCATGCGCAACTGGCGAATCCGTACCCGTCTGATCGCCCTGCTGCTGCTCCCCGTGGTCGTCTCCCTGGTCCTCGGTGGCCTGCGCATCCAGTCCTCGGAGCAGAACTCCAAGCAGCTGTCGCAGATGACCGGCCTGTCGGACCTGGCCCAGAAGGCCACCGCGCTGGCCAACGCGCTGCAGACCGAGCGCGACATCAGCGCCGGTCCGCTGACCGTGAGCAGCAGCAACCAGCAGGACCCAGACGTCCTCAACGCCCGGAAGACCACGGACACCCTCAGCAAGGCCTTCGCGGCCAGCGCCGACAACTTCGACAACCTCGACCTCGCCGGTGGCCAGGCGCTGCTGCTCCAGGTCCGCAAGGACCTCAACCAGCTCTCCGAGGCCCGCAGCACCGCGTACACCAACCAGGACAACATCCAGGCCACGATCACCAACTACGACGTGATCATCAAGGACCTGCTGGGCATCACCCAGGACATCGCGATCGCCTCGAACAGCACCGAGCTGGTCAAGGTGACCCGGGCCCTGCAGCAGTTCTCGCTGGCCAAGGAGGCCGCCTCGATGCAGCGCGCGCTGATCAGCGCCGCGCTCGCCCGCTCCGGCGGCCAGGACCTGAGCACCTCGGACGAGACCTTCGGTATCCGGCTGCAGACCGAAGAGGACAACGCCAACACCAACTTCACCGCCATCTACGGCGACGCCGCGGCCGTGGCGCTGCGCGCCCCGCTCACCTACAACCAGGTGATCGCCGAGGCCGAGCGCTACACCAAGGCCGTCCTCAACACCAACGGCATCAAGCAGAGCGACGTCCGCACCTACAAGAGCTGGTACGACGACGCCAGCGCGAAGATCACCGCCGAGCAGAAGATCGAGTCCTCGCTGCTGGAGCAGCTCAACGGCAAGGCCCAGCAGCTCCAGGACGACGCCGACACCGAGACCGTGATCAACGTCTCGCTGATCGCCCTCGTCCTCATCGTCGCCATCGCCGGTGCCGCCATCGTGGCCCGCTCGATGGTGCGCTCGCTGACCCGACTGCAGGCGGCCGCCGAGGACGTCGCCGAGCGGCGACTGCCGGAACTGGTCAAGACGCTCTCCGAGAGCGACCCGCAGGACGTCGACATCTCCATCGCCCCCGTCGGCGTCGACTCGGCCGACGAGATCGGCCATGTGGCGCACGCGTTCGACATGGTGCACAGCGAGGCCGTCCGCCTCGCCGCCGAGCAGGCCCTGCTGCGAGGCAACATCAACGCGATGTTCACCAACCTCTCGCGCCGCAGCCAGGGTCTGATCCAGCGCCAGCTGTCGCTGATCTCCGAGCTGGAGAGCCGCGAGGCGGACCCGGACCAGCTGGCCAGCCTCTTCAAGCTGGACCACCTCGCCACCCGTATGCGCCGCAACGGCGAAAACCTGCTCGTTCTCGCCGGTGAGGACCCCGGCCGTCGCTGGACCCGTCCCGTCCCGCTGGTCGACGTGCTCCGCGCCGCCGCCTCCGAGGTAGAGCAGTACGAGCGCATCGAACTCGCCGCGGTCCCCTCGGCCGAGGTCGCCGGCCGCGTCGTCAACGACCTCGTCCACCTGCTCGCCGAGCTGCTGGAGAACGCCACCTCGTTCTCCAGCCCGCAGACCCGCGTCCGGGTCACCGGCCACGCGCTGCCGGACGGCCGGGTGCTGGTCGAGATCCACGACACCGGTATCGGCCTCTCCCCCGACGACCTGGCGGAGATCAACGAGCGCCTGGCCAGCCCGCCGACCGTGGACGTCTCCGTCTCCCGCCGCATGGGCCTCTTCGTGGTCGGCCGCCTGTCCCTGCGTCACGGCATCCGGATCCAGCTGCGCCCCAGCGACTCCGGCGGCACCACCGCACTCGTCATGCTCCCGATCGACGTCACCACCTCGGCCGACCGGCGCGGCAGCCGAGGCGGTGCAGCGCAGGCCAAGCAGCAGCGCGGCGTCGCCCCGGCACCGCGCCAGGGCCGCGGCGGTGCCGCCGAGGCGCTGTCCGGCCGCCAGGCCGCCGCGCTCGGCCAGGGCGCGTCCGGCGGTGCCCCGACCGGCCGTCCGCAGCTCGGCCAGGGCCCGCAGGCCGGCAGCCGCCCGGGTGCACCGGGCATGCCGGGTGCTCCGGGTGCTCCGGCCGGCCCGGGCGGTGGCCTGCCCACCCGCAACCCTCAGGCAACCCTGCCGGGCGGTCCGCAGGGCGGCCAGCCGGCCGGCGCACCGAACGCGCCCCAGGCCGGCGGCGGCCTGCCCACCCGCAACCCCCAGGCCACCCTGCCGGGCGGTCCGCAGGGCGGCCAGCCTGCCGGCGCACCGAACGCGCCCCAGGCCGGCGGCGGCCTGCCCACCCGCTCGGTCGGAAAGTCGCTGCGCGAGACCCCTGCCCCCGGCCAGCCGCCCCGCCGTACGCCGGGCGCCTCCGGTGCGCCGGCCGGCCCCGGCGGCGGTCTGCCGCGCCGTGGCGATGCCGGGTCCGGGGCCAACCGTCCCGGCCCCGCGCAGGAGCGTCCGCGGCCCAACGCCGAGCAGCCGCAGCACGGTTGGGCCGAGCAGCCGTCGAACGGCGGCCTGCCGACCCGTCCCGCCCGGGGCGAGCAGGGCCGCCCCGGCCAGGAGCTGCCCAACCGTCGTCCGCAGACCGCGCCCGGCCAGCCGCAGCAACCCGCTCCGGCCGCCCGGCCGCAGGCCCCGCAGGCCGGCCAGCAGCCGCCCGCGCAGCAGCCGCAGGCCCAGGGCCAGGCACCGGCTCAGCAGGTTCAGCAGGCCCAGCCCCAGGCTTCCCAGGCACTCGCTCAGCAGGCGGCCCAGCCCCCGGCCGCGGCCGAGACCACCGGTTCGCTCTCCCGGCCGCGGTTCGAGGCCAGCCAGATCGACCCGCGTGACCCGCTGGGTCTCGGCCTGGTCGAGCCGGTCCTCCCGAGCGTGCCCAACCCGGCCGCCCCGCAGGCGGCTTCGGCTCCGCAGGTCCCGGACGGCCGGCAGCCGCAGCCGAACCTGCCGCAGCCCGCTCAGGAGCGTCCGGCCCCGCAGCGGCAGCAGCCGATGGCGCTGCCCACCGGTCCGGGCATCGATGGCCCGCAGGGCACCATCGGCGACGGCCGGCAGTTCCAGCAGCCGGCGCTCGGCCGCCCGCGTCCGACGTACCAGCCCCAGCGTCCCGGTACCACCGCGCCGGGCTTCCCCGCGGACCTGGCCGCGCAGCAGCAGCCGCAGGCCCCGCAGGCCGGCCAGCAGCCGCCCCAGGCCCAGGCCCCGCAGCAGCGCATGGAGCAGGAGCGCCCGCGTCCGGTCATGCCGGACCAGCAGGGCCAGCAGGGCCAGCAGGGCCAGCCCGGCCCGGCCGCTCAGCCCGGTCAGGCCTCCGAGGCCCCGTGGCGCCCGTCGGCGAACGACGAGCGCTGGCGCCGCGCCGAGCAGGTCCGCCAGCCCTCGACCAGTGGCATGACGCTTTCCGGCCTGCCCCGGCGTACGCCGCAGGCCAACCTGGTCTCCGGCACCGCCGAGGCGGCGCCGCTGACCGGCCCGCAGGTCTCCCGAGCCCCCGAGGAGGTCCGCGGTCGTCTGACCAACCTGCGCCGCGGCATCCAGCAGGGCCGCCAGGCCGGCGCGGGCGGTACGACACCCGCAGGCGGTACGCCGGTCCCCGGTACCGGTGCACCCACGGGTAACCCCGGTGGCGCCGCGCACCCGGGCCAGCGGCCCACCCGTCCGCAGCGGTTCGACGGCTTCGACGCCCCTCGGGGCAACGGAGGCTTCGGCGAGTTCGGCCCAGATCACCAGGAGCGTTGAGTTGAGTCAGATGAGCCAGGCCGCACAGAACCTGAACTGGCTGATCACCAATTTCGTGGACAACACCCCCGGGGTGTCGCAC
>NZ_BAAATR010000037.1:0-94496 GCF_039533515.1 Kitasatospora cystarginea
GGCTGGAGCGGGTACTGCGCGCACTGGTCGCCGACCCCGACCGCCGGATCAGCCGCATCGACCTGCTCGACCACCACGAGCGGCAGCAGATCCTGCTCGACGGGAGCAGTGCGGCCACCGCCCGGCCCGCCTGCCTCCCCGCCCTGTTCGAGGCCCAGGCCGCCCGCACCCCCGAGGCCACCGCCGTACTGCACGACGGACTGCCGCTGAGCTACGCCGAGCTGAACGCCAGGGCGAACCGGCTGGCCCGGTTCCTGGTCGCCCGGGGGGCCGGTCCGGAGTCGGTGGTGGCCCTGGCCCTGCCGCGCTCGGCGGAGTTGATCACCGCGGTGCTGGCCGTGCTGAAGGCCGGTGCGGCCTATCTGTCCATCGACCCGGACTACCCGGCCCAGCGGGCCGGCTTCATGTGCGCCGACGCCGCACCGCTCGGCGTGCTCACCGCGGGTGACGCGGCCGGGCGGATGCCCGACACGGTGACCCGCTGGCGGCTGGACGACCAGAGCACGGCCGAGGAACTGGCCGGGTACTCCCCGGCGGACCTGTCCGACGCCGAACGCAAGGCGCCGCTGCGCATCGGCCACCCAGCCTACGTGGTCTATACCTCTGGCTCCACCGGGCAGCCCAAGGGCGTCCTGGTCAGCCACCGCGGCCTGGCGGCGCTGGCGCTCTCCCACCAGGAGGCGCTCGGGGTGGACGGCGACTCCCGGGTCCTGCAGTTCGCCTCGCTCAGCTTCGACGCCTCGGCCTGCGAACTCGTGATGACGCTGCTGGCCGGCGCCACCCTGGTGGTCCCGCGCCGTGAACAGGCCATCGGCGACGGGGTCGTGGCGCTGATCGCCGAGGCCGGAGTGACGCACGCGATGCTCCCGCCCGCCTTCGTCGCCACCCTCGACCCGGCCCAGGTGCCGACGCTGCGCGGCCTGATCACGGGCGGCGAGGCCTGCCCGCCGGAGGTCACCGCCCGCTGGTCGGCCGGCCGGACGATGCTGAACGCGTACGGCCCCACCGAGTCCACGGTGTGCGCGACCCTGAGCCGGCCGCTGACCGGCGCGGTCAACGCGCCGATCGGCCGCCCGATCACGGGCACCCGCGCGTACGTGCTCGGCCCCGGGCTGCAGCCGGTCCCGGCCGGGGTCCCGGGTGAGCTGTACCTGGCCGGCGACGGTCTGGCGCGGGGCTACCTCGGCCGGTCGGGCCTCACCGCCGAGCGCTTCCTGGCCGACCCGTTCGGCGAGCCGGGCTCCCGGATGTACCGCACCGGCGACCTGGCCCGCTGGAACCGCGACGGCGAGCTGGTCTTCGCCGGCCGCGCCGACGACCAGGTCAAGGTGCGCGGCTACCGCATCGAACTCGGCGAGATCGAGGCGGCCCTCACCCGCCACCCCGCCGTCGCCCGCGCCACCGTGGTGGTCCGCGAGGACCGTCCCGGCGACAAGCGCCTCGTCGGCTACGCCGTCCCCGAGGACACCGCCACCGCCGACCCCGTCGAACTGCGCGCCCACCTCGCGGCCGCCCTGCCCGAGTACATGGTGCCCGCGGCGGTCGTGCTGCTGGAGGCGATCCCGCTGTCGCGCACCGGCAAGGTGGACCGTGCCGTCCTGCCCGCGCCCCGGTTCGACTCGATCAGCTCGGGCCGCGGACCGCGCACCGCGCGCGAAGAGGTGCTGTGCGCGCTCTTCGCCGAGGTGCTCGGTGTGGAGCAGGTGGGCGTCGACGACAGCTTCTTCGACCTCGGCGGACACTCCCTGCTCGCCACCCGCCTGGTCAGCCGGATCCGCACCACCCTGGGCATCGAACTGCCGCTCGCCGCGCTGTTCGAGGCCCCGACGGTGGCGGCGGTCGCGACCCACGGCGGCGGCACCGGACCGTCCCGGCCCGCACTGGAGCGCAGGCCCCGGCCGGACGTGCTGCCGCTGTCCTTCGCCCAGCACCGGCTCTGGTTCCTCGGCCGGCTGCACGAGGCGGACGCCGTCTACAACATGCCCCTCCCGCTGGCCCTGACCGGCACCGTGGACCGCACCGCACTGCAGGCGGCGCTGGACGACCTGCTGACCCGGCACGAGTCGCTGCGCACGCTCCTGGTGGAGACCGAGGGGCGCGCGGAGCAGCGGGTGCTGCCGCCCGGCGAGGCCGCGTTCCCGCTGGCCTTCGTGGACGCCGAAGGGGCGGACCTGCCCGATCTGGTCACCGCCGCGGCGCGGGCCGGCTTCGACCTGGCCACCGAACTGCCCGTGCGCGCCTCGCTGTTCAGCTACGGTGCGACCGAGCACGTGCTGCTGCTCTCCCTGCACCACAGCGCCGCGGACGGCTGGTCGCTGGCGCCGCTCGCCCGCGACCTGGGCACCGCGTACGCGGCACGGCTGGAGGGGGCCGCCCCCGGCTGGGAGCCACTGCCCGTGCAGTACGCGGACTACGCCCTGTGGCAGCGCGAGCTGCTCGGGGACGAGGACGACCCCGAGAGCCTGGCCCACCGCCAACTCGCCTTCTGGCGCGACACCTTGGCTGGCCTGCCCGAGGAGCTCGCGCTTCCGGTGGACCGGCCACGGCCGGCCGTGGCCGGCCACCGGGGCGGGCGGGTCGCGGTGTCCTGGGACGCCGCTCTGCACCGGGCCGCCACGGCGCTGGCCCGCCAGACCTCGGCCAGCGTGTTCATGGTGGTGCAGGCGGCACTGGCCGCGCTGCTCACCAGGCTCGGCGCCGGCGAGGACATCCCGGTCGGCAGCCCGATCGCCGGACGCACCGACGAGGCGCTCGACGACCTCATCGGGTGCTTCACCAACACGGTGGTGCTGCGTACCGACACCTCCGGCGACCCCGGCTTCCGGGAGCTGCTGGCCCGGGTGCGGGCCGCCGACCTCGCCGCCTACGCTCACCAGGACCTGCCGTTCGAGCGCCTGGTGGAGGTGCTCAACCCGGTGCGCTCGCTCTCCAGGCAGCCGCTGTTCCAGGTCCTGCTGGCCTTCCAGAACACCCCCGAGGTGTCGCTGCGGCTGCCCGGCCTGGAGATCGGGCCGGCGCCGGTCGAAGTGGGCGTGGCCAAGTTCGACCTGTCGCTGAGCCTGCGGGAGACCGGGAGCGGCTCCGGCATCGAGGGCATGCTGGAGTACCGCACCGACCTGTTCGACCACGCGAGCGCGGAGCTGCTCGTCGCCCGGCTGACCCGGCTGCTGCGCGAGGCGCTGACCGATCCGGACCGTCCGATCAGCCGGATCGACGTCCTCGGCGACGCCGAACGGCACCGGGTGCTGCGGGAGTGGAACGACACCTCGGTGACGCTTCCCGGGTCCGGCTCCACCGTGCACCAGCTCTTCGCCGAGCAGGCGCGCCGGCAGCCGGACGCGGTCGCCGTCCGGTGCGGGGAGCGGGAGCTGACCTTCGACGAACTGGACCGCCGGGCCGGCCGGCTGGCCCGGCACCTGGTGGAGCTGGGCGTCCGGCCCGAGGACCGGGTCGCGGTGCTGATGGAGCGCTCGCCCGAGCTGGTGGTCGCCCTGCTCGGCGTCCTCAAGGCGGGTGCCGCCTACGCGCCGCTGCACGAGGGCTACCCCGCCGAGCGGATGCGGGAGGTGCTGCGCCGGTCCGGGGCCGAGGTCCTGCTCACCGACCGGGCCTGGCACGAGCGCGGCGTGCCCGAGGCGGCCCGTACCGTGCTGGTCGGCGCGGACGACCTGCCGGCGGCCGGCGAAGGGTCCGGCCCCGACGTGCCGGTGCACGCCGAGCAGGCGGTGTACGTGATGCACACCTCGGGCTCCACCGGCGAGCCCAAGGGCATCACCATCACCCACCGCGGGCTGCTGGAACTGGTGCTCGACCCGTGCTGGGAGTCCGGCCACCAGGACCGGGTGCTGATGCACGCGCCGTACGCCTTCGACATCGCCAACTACGAGCTGTGGATCCCGCTGCTGACCGGCGGCCAGGTCGTGCTGGCGCCGCCCGGCGACCTCGATGTCGCCGAGCTCAAGCGGCTGATCACCGAGTACGGCATCACGGGGGTGCACTTCACCGCCGGGCTGTTCCGGGCCGTCGCGGACGACCTGGCGGACGCGCTCGGCGGGGTCAGGGAGATCCTCACCGGTGGCGACGTGGTCTCGCCTGCCGCGGTGGAGAGCGTGCTGCGCGCCGCACCGCACCTGGTGGTCCGGCACCTGTACGGGCCCACCGAGATCACCCTCTGCGCCACCCAGCACCGGGTCACCGCCCCGGCCGGACCCGGTGACCGGCTGCCGATCGGCCGGCCGATGGCCAACACCCGGGTGTACGTGCTGGACGGCACCCTGTCCCCGGTACCGGTGGGGGTCGTGGGCGAGCTGTACATCGCCGGCGCAGGCCTGGGCCGGGGCTACCTCGGCCGGCCGGGGCTCACCGGCGAGCGCTTCGTGGCCGACCCGTTCGGCGAGCCGGGCTCGCGGATGTACCGCACCGGCGACCTGGTCCGCTGGAACGGCGCGGGCGAGCTGGTCTTCGCCGGCCGGGCCGACGATCAGGTGAAGATCCGCGGCTTCCGGGTCGAACCGGGTGAGGTCGAGGCGGTGCTGAGCCGGCACCCGGCCCTCGCCCGGAACACGGTGGTGGTCCGCGAGGACCGGCCGGGTGACCAGCGCCTGGTGGCCTACGTGGTGGCGGCCGATCCGGTGGCGGGCGTCGACCCCGCCGAGCTGCGCGAGTACGTCGGCTCGGTGCTGCCGGACTACATGGTCCCGGCCGCGGTGGTGCCGCTGCCTCAGCTGCCGCTGACTCCCAACGGGAAGCTGGACCGGGCCGCCCTGCCCGCTCCCGCCGCACCGGCGGCCGGGTCCGGGACGCCCCGGAACGCGCGGGAGGAGTTGCTGTGCGCCCTGGTCGCCGAGGTGCTCGGCCTCGACCTGGTCGGCGTGCACGACAACTTCTTCGAACTCGGCGGGGACAGCATCGGCTCGATCCAGCTGGTCGGCAAGGCCAGGGCGGCCGGTCTGGCACTGACCCCGAAGGACGTCTTCCAGGCCCGCACGGTGGCCCAACTGGCCCTCGCCGCAGGGACGGTGACCTTGCAGGCCACCGCCGACGACGGTGTCGGGGAGATCCCGCTCACCCCGGTGATGCACGATCTGCGGGCGCGCGGCGGCACGCTGGACGGCCTGTACCAGTCGGTGCTGCTGCGGGTCCCCGCCGAGCTGACCGAGGACTCGCTGGCCGCGGTGCTGCAGGCGGTGCTGGACCAGCACGACGTGTTGCGGCTGGAGGTCCAGGACTCCTCCTGGCGCCTGCGGACCCGTCCCGTCGGCGCGGTCGCCGCGGCGTCCTGCCTACGGCGGGTGGACGTGGCCGGGCTGGACGACGCGGCGGCCCGCGCGGTGATGGCCGCCGAGGCCGCCGGGGCGGGCGACCGGCTGTCCCCCGCGGACGGCGCGGTGCTCCAGGCGGTCTGGTTCGACGCGGGCGGCGCACGCCCCGGCCGGCTGCTGCTCGCCGTCCACCACCTGGCGGTGGACGGGGTCTCCTGGCGGATCCTGCTGCCCGACCTGGCGGCGGCCTGGAGCGCGGTCTCGGCCGGCCGCACCCCGAAGCTGGAGCCGGTGAGCACCTCGTTCCGGCGCTGGGCCAAGACCCTGGCCGAGCAGGCCGGGCTGGCGTCCAGGACGGACGAGCTCGGGTTCTGGGCCGCTCCGGGCGCCGGTGACGAGCCACTGCTCGGCACCCGTCGCCTCGACCCGGCCCGGGACACCACCGAGACGGCGCGCTCGCTCTCGGTGGCGCTGTCCGCCGCCGTCACCGAGGCCGTGCTCACCCGGGTCCCGGCGGCGTTCAACGCCGGCGTCGACGACGTACTGCTGACCGCGCTGGCGCTGGCGGCGTCGGCCGCCCGGGAGCGCCCGCAAGACGCGCCGGTGCTGGTGGAGGTCGAGGGGCACGGTCGGCAGGAGGACCTGGTGCCCGGTCTGGACCTGTCCCGCACCATGGGCTGGTTCACCACGGTCCACCCGGTACGGCTCGACCCGGGCCAGGTGGACTGGGACGAGCTGTGGTCGGCCGGGCCGGTGGTCGGCACCGTCCTCAAGGGGATCAAGGAGCAGCTGCGCGCCGTGCCGGACCACGGCCTCGGCTACGGGATGCTGCGGTACCTGAACACCGCCACCGCACCCTCGTTGGCGTCCTCCCCCGAGCCGCAGATCGGCTTCAACTACCTCGGCCGCTTCGACACCGCGGGTCCGGACGCCGACTGGGGCCTGGCCCCGGAGAGCGCCCAAGGCGACGCGGCCGGCCCGCCGCCGGGCCCGGCGGCGCCGCTGCGGCACGTGCTGGCGGTCAACGCGATGGCCCGGCCCGGGGCGGACGGCGTCGAACTGCGCGCCGTGTGGACCTGGCCCAAGGACGTACTGCCCGAGCGGGACGCCGAATTGCTGGCCGACACCTGGGTGCGGGTGCTGGAGGCGATGGCCCGACACGTCGAGCGCGCCGACGCCGGCGGCGCCACCACGTCCGACTTCGACCTGGTGCAGCTGGACCAGGACGAGATCGACGAGTTCGAGAGCGAGTTCATGAGCGAGGACGGGGACCTGCTGTGAAGCGTGCGCGGATCGAGGACGTACTGCCGCTGACGGCGCTGCAGGAGGGCTTCCTCTTCCACTCCCTCTACGACGAGGACGCCTGTGACGTCTACCATCTGCAGTTCGCCTTCGACCTGCGCGGCGGCCTGGACGCCGAGGCGATGCACCGGGCGGCCGACGGCCTGCTGCGCCGGCACGCCAACCTGCGGGCCGCGTTCCGCCAGCGCCGCAACGGAGAGACGGTGCAGGTGGTGCCGGGCGAGGTGGCGATGCCCTGGGTCGAGGTCGACCTCTCCGCGCTGCCGCCCGACCGGCAGGAGGAGGAGCTCGCTTCGATCCTCGCGGCGGACCGGGCCCAGCGCTTCGACCTCAGGAAGGCGCCGCTGGTCCGGTGCCAGCTGATCCGGCTCGGCGCACAGGCGCATCGACTGGTGCTGACCAGCCATCACATCCTGCTGGACGGCTGGTCGCTGCCGCTGATGCTGCGCGAGCTGTTCACCATGTACAGCGACGGCGGCGACCACGCGCTCCCGGCGGTCCGGCCCTACCGCGACTACCTGCGCTGGCTCGGCGGGCAGGACCGGGAGCGGGCCCTGGCCGCATGGCGCGGGCACCTCGCCGGCCTGGAGGAGGCGACGCTGCTCGGCCCGGCCGGCGCCGGCCGCGAGACGGTGGTGCCCGAGGAGGCCGTGGTCGAGCTGGGCGCGGAGCTGACCTCGGGGCTCACCGCCGCCGCCCGCCGGTACGGACTGACCCTCAACACGGCGGTCCAGGGGGCCTGGGCGCTGGTCCTCTCCCGGCTGACCGGCCGCGCCGACGTGGTGTTCGGCGCCACGGTCTCCGGCCGCCCGGCCTCCCTCCCCGGGGTCGAGTCGATGATCGGCCTGTTCGCCAACACCGTCCCGGTCCGGCTGCGGATCGACCCGGCCGAGTCCCTGCGGGGCCTGCTGACCCGGCTGCAGGACGAACGCTCGGCCCTGGCGGACCACGAGTACCTCGGCCTCGGCGAACTGCAGCAGCTCTCCGGGATCCGCGCGGAGTTGTTCGACTCGCTGTACGTGTTCGAGAACTTCCCGGCCCCGGCCGAGCGGGGCGGACCCTCCTTCCAGGGCCTGACGCTGGCCGGCGCCGAGGGCAAGGCCGCCGCCCACTACCCGCTGACGCTGACCGTCCTGCCCGGGGCCGCGCTGCGGCTGCGGCTGGACTACCGCGCCGACCTGTTCAGCCGCGCCACGGTGCTCGGCTGGGCCGACTGCCTGCGCGTGGCGCTGGAGGCGCTGCTCGCCGATCCGGACGCACCCACCGCGAGCGTGGACGTCCTCGACGAGGCGCAGCGGCGGCGGCTGCTGGTCGACTGGAACGGCACCGCGGCAGCGCCGGCGAAGCAGTGCCTCCCGGAGCTGTTCGAGGCCCAGGTGCGCCGCACCCCGAAGGCCCCGGCACTGTGGCGGGACGACGCTGCCGTCGGCTATGCCGAGCTGAACGCCGAGGCCAACCGGCTGGCCCGGTTCCTGGCCGTCCAGGGGGCGGGCCCGGAGTCGGTGGTCGCGCTGGCCCTGCCGCGCTCCCCGGAGCTGCTGGTGGCGCTGCTGGCCGTGCTCAAGTCCGGTGCCGCCTATCTCCCGCTCGACCTCGGCCATCCGCGCGAGCGGATCGAGATGATCATGGCCGGCGCGCGCCCGGCGGTGGTGCTGACCACGCTGGACGGCCTCTCCCGGGTCCCGGCCGGGGACAACCGCTGGTGCCTGGACGGCGCCGACTTCCGGGCGGCCCTGGCGGAGTACGCCGCCGAGGACCTGAGCGATGGGGACCGCAGGGCCGCGCTGCGGCCGGAGCACCCGGCTTACGTGATCTACACCTCCGGGTCCACCGGCACCCCCAAGGGCGTGGTGGTGCCGCACCGCGCCCTCGCCAACTTCCTTGCGGCGATGGCGGAGCTGGTCCCGATGAGCCCGGCGGACCGGCTGCTCGCGGTGACCACGGTGGCCTTCGACATCCATGTCCTGGAGCTGTACCTGCCGCTGCTGGCCGGCGCGGGCGTGGTGGTCGCCGACCGCGACGAGGTCCGTGACCCGGCACTGCTGGCCGCCCTGCTCCGCCGCAGCCGGGCGACGCTGATGCAGGCCACCCCGACGCTGTGGCAGGCCCTGCTCTCCGAGCACCGGGAGGACGCCCGGGACTTGCGGATGCTGGTCGGCGGCGAGGCGCTGCCCGCCGCCCTGGCCGAGCGGATGCGGGAGGTCGCCGAGGAGGTCACCAACCTCTACGGGCCCACCGAGACGACCGTGTGGTCGACCGCTGCGGAGCTCGATCCGTCCCGGGTCGGTGCGCCCGCCATCGGCCGGCCGGTCCTGAACACCCGGGCGTACGTCCTGGACGAGCGGCTGCGCCTCGCGCCGCCCGGGGCGGCCGGCGAGCTGTACCTGGCGGGCGAGGGGCTGGCCCGGGGGTACCTGGACCGGCCCGCGCTGACCGTCGGGCGGTTCACGGCCGATCCGTACGGCCCGCCCGGGTCGCGGATGTACCGCACCGGCGACCTGGCCCGCTGGGGCGGGGACGGCCGGCTGGAGTACCTCGGCCGGACCGACCACCAGGTCAAGATCCGCGGCTTCCGGCTGGAACTCGGCGAGGTGGAGGCCGCGCTGACCTCGTACCCGGGGGTGGTGCAGGCGGTGGCGGTGGTCCGCGAGGACCGGCCCGGGGACCGGCGGCTGGTCGGCTACGCCGTGCCGGCCCCGTCGGGTCTCGACCAGGCGGAGCTGGGCGCGCACCTGCGCCGGCGACTGCCCGAGTACATGGTGCCCTCGGCGGTGGTACCGCTCCGGGCCCTGCCGGTGACGCCCAACGGGAAGCTGGACCGCGGGGCGCTGCCCGCGCCCGACCCCGTCGCCCGGGTGACCGGGCGCGGCCCGCGCACCACACGGGAGGAGGTGCTGTGCGCCCTGTTCGCGGAGGTGCTGGGGTTGGAACACGTCGGTGTCGACGAGGACTTCTTCGAACTCGGCGGCCACTCCGTGCTGGCGACCCGGCTGGTGACCCGGGTCCGTGCGGAGCTGGGCACCGCCATCTCGATCCGCGGCCTCTTCGAGGCGCCGACCGTGGCGGCCCTGGCCCGGCGGCTGCACCGGGACGACGACCCCTTCGAGACCCTGCTGCGGCTCCGCGCCGGCCGCCGGGGCACGCCGTACTTCCTCATCCATCCCGTGGTCGGGCTCGGCTGGTGCTACACGGGCTTCATCACCCGGCTCGGCGCCGACTCGCCGGTCTACGCCCTGCAGGCGGCCGGCCTCACCGGGGACGGACAACTCCCGCGCAGCGTACGGGAGATGGCAGAGGACTACGCCGCGCGGATCCGCGCGGCGCATCCGCGCGGCCCCTACCGCCTGATCGGCTGGTCCTTCGGCGGTCTGGTGGCGCACGAGATCGCGACGCTGCTGCAGGCCGAGGGCGCCGAGGTGGAACTGCTGGCGCTGCTCGACTCCTACCCGGCGGCGGACGGCGCCGTCCCCTCCGGCGCCGAGCTCGAACAGGAGATCCTGGCCGCTCTGGCGGCCGGTCCCGGCGGCGGGCCGTCTCAGCCGCCGGTACCGCTGACCGCGGCCGCGGTGGCCGAGCTGCTCGGACGGCAGGAGGGACCGCTGGCGGGCCTGGGCGTACAGGGCGTCGAGGCGCTGAAGCGGGTCGCCGCCAACAACACCCTGATCGCCCGCGACTTCACGCCCGGCAGCTTCCGGGGCGACCTGCTGGCCTTCCGCGCCGGGCGGCACGGCGGCGAGCAGCCACCTTCGGCCAAGGCCTGGGCCGCCCATGCGACGGGCCGGATCCACGAGTTCGACCTGGACTGCACCCACCAGGAGATGACCGCACCGGCCGCGCTGGACGTGATCGCCGGTGTGCTGAACGACCGGATGTCGCCGACATCCGGGTGACCCAAGAGGAGAGAACTGATGGCGACCAACCCCTTCGAGGACGAGAACGGGACCTACCTGGTGCTGGTCAACCACGAGGGCCAGCACTCGCTCTGGCCCGCGTTCACGGAGATACCCGCCGGCTGGGAGAAGGTCCACGGCGAGGACACCCGCCGGTCCTGCCTCGACTACATCGAGGCGAACTGGACCGACATGCGTCCCAAGAGCCTGATCGAGGCCATGGACGCGGAACGCGCCTAGGGTCTGCAAAGGAGCGGCGAGAGCGTGCACATGACTGAGTTGGGCTTGGCAGGGCGTCCCGGCGGGCCGCAGGGCTCCGGCGAGGACCGGCCGATCGGCGTCGGCGGGGCCGCACTCGCGGTGGGGACGCCGTCGGACGGAATGCGGGCACTGCGCCGGGCCCACGAGGCGGTCTGCGACTGGTCCCACCGGATGGTCGGGTCCGGGTCCTTCGGCAGCTTCCCCTACCGCGCGGTCGTCGACTACTACCGCCAGGTGGGCAAGGCGCGGGTGTCCCCGGAGCTGGTCGCCCTGCTGCGCGGCCTCTCGGTCCGGATCGGCTGCTCCGGCCGGGGCCGCCCGTGGTCCTCCCCCGACGCCTGGCTGTTCGACAGCTGGCTGCCGCTGACCCTCACCGACCGGCCGATGGCCTACGACACCTATGCCGGCCACGAGTTGCTGCAGGTGGCGCACTGGGAGGCGGGCGACCCCGAGCGCTCCGAGGACCTGCTGATGGCCGCCCTGCTCGCGGACCTCGCGCAGATCGAGCTGGAGGCCCTGGGGTTCGAGCCGAACGCCCGTCAGCGGACCAGAACCGTCTCGGTGCTGCAGGCGCTGGCCAGGCTCACCGAGTACGCGCCGGCCACCGGGGTGGACACCGCGCCGCTGGCGGCCGTCCGGGAGGTGCTCGCGGCCAGGGGCGGGGACGAGGTGCTGCTGCGGGCCGGGGCCGCCGCCGCGGCGGCGGTCCGGGACCGGGTGCCGGAGCCGCTGGCGCGGGCGGTGGACATCGGGCTGCTCCCGGTCACCACCATGCACGACGAGCAGATGTTCATCCGCTGCATCCAGCTGTTCGAGCGCCTGTTCGCCCGACTGGCGAGCGCGCTGACGGACGCGGTCGAGGCGGTCCGCCTGGGGCGGCCGGCGGAGGCGGCCGCCGGGCTGTCCGCTGCGGCCGACCGGCTGGCCGGCGCCACGGCGCCGCTGTACCGGATCCTGACCACGATGCCGCCCGAGGCGTTCGCGGTGATTCGGGACCACACCCACGGCGCCAGCGCGATCCAGTCGCGGCCCTACCAGATGATCGAGCTGGTCAGCGCCAAACGCGAGGACGGGCCGTACTCCGCCGAGAAGGGGCCGCGGTTCACGGTGGTCGCCACGCTGCAGGAGGAGTTCCTGCAGTACTCCGGCGGCTGGCGGACGGAGGAGACCCGCCTGCTCCAGGAGGCCATGGTCCGCCTCGACGGCGCCTGGCGGGCGATGAAGCGCACCCACTGGGGCGTGACCCTGAAGATCATCGGCAAGGTCCCCGGCACCGGCGGCACCGCCGGCGCCGAGTACCTGAAGGCGGCGGCGAGCGTACCGCTCTTCCCGCTGCTCGCCACCGTCTGAGGGACGGCGCGGACCCGGTGCGGCCGATCCCGCGCACCCGGCAGGATCGGCCGCACCGGGCCTAACCGAGCACGGCGGCGAGGCCGCGGGCGGCGGCGAGGTCGGGGCAGCCGGACAGCAGGAGGGCTTCTTGCAGTTCGGTGCGCAGCAGGTCGAGGACGAGCCCGGCCCCGGCCTCGCCGTCCGCCGCCAGGCCCCACAGCACCGGCCGCCCGTACATCACGCCGTCCGCACCGCAGGCCAGGGCGCGCAGTACGTCCGTCCCGGAGCGGATCCCGCTGTCCAGCAGCACCTCGCAGCGCCCGGCCACCGCGTCGACCACCGACGGCAGCGCGGTGATGCTGGCCACCGCGCCCGCGAACTGGCGTCCGCCGTGGTTGGAGACGACCACCGCGGCGGCGCCCAGCTCCGCCGCCCGGGCGGCGTCCCGCGGATCCAGCACGCCCTTGAGGACCAGCGGCAGCGTGGTGTTCTCCCGCAGCCAGGCCAGGTCCCCCCAGCCGAGCGCGGGGTCGAAGGCCAACCCGGTGTGGGTGGCCACGGCCGAGGCCCCGGCCTGCCGGGTGTGCGTGGCCGTCAGCGGTTCGGCGCCGAAGTTCGCCGCGGTCACCGACCGGGGCAGCGCGAACCCGTTGCGCATGTCCCGCAGCCGGCGGCCCATCACCGGGACGTCGACGGTGACCACCAGGGCCTCGCAGCCGGCGCCCTCCGCCCTGCGGACCAGGTCGAGCACCTGGCCGCGGTCGCGCGACCAGTACAGCTGGAACCAGGTGGTCCCGCCGATGGCGGCGATGTCCTCCAGCGGGAAGCTGCTCAACGTGCAGATCGTGTAAGGGACTTGGGCCTTGGCGGCGGCGCGGGCGGCGGCGAGTTCGCCGTCCGGGTGCAGCAGCCGCTGGTAGGCCATCGGCGCGACCACGGCCGGCATCGCCGCGGTGCTGCCCAGCAGGGGGCCGGAGAGGTCCGCCTCGCCCGTTCCGGACAGGATCCGCGGCAGCAGCCGGACGCGGTCGAGTGCCGCCCGGTTGGCGGCCTGGACCGACTCGTCGCCGCTGCCGCCCGCGACGAAGTCCCAGACCTCGGCGGGCACCCTGGCGGCGGCCAGCCGTTCCACGTCGGCCGCGCACACCGGCGGGCACGCTCCGGACTCCGGCCCGGCGGCGCTCATCGGGCCGCCCCGTTCCTGGTCTGCTCCAGCTCCACCGCGGTGTACAGCGCCTTGATGTTGCCGCTGCCGAAGGTGCGCGCGCCCAGGCGCTCGATCACCTCGAAGAACAGGGTGCCGCGCGGGTGCACGGACCTGGTGAAGATCTGCAGCAGCTGGCCGTCCTGGTCCTGGTCGACCAGGATGCCGAGCGCCCGCAGCTCGTCGACGGAGTGCCGCAGCAGCTCCAGCCGCTCAGGCACCAGGTCGTAGTAGGCCCCGGGTGTGTTCAGGAAGCCGATGCCGCTCGCGCCGAGCCGGCCCACCTCCCGCACGATGTCGTCGGTGGCGAACGCGATGTGCTGGATTCCCGCGCCACCGTGGCTCTTGATGAACTGGTCGATCTGGCCCGGCTCCCTGGACGGGTCGGGCTCGATCAGGGTGAGTGTCACCTCTCCGGAGCGGCTCTGCACGACCATCGAGTCCATGGCCTGTCCGCCGACGACGATGCGCTCGGTGAAGACCATCTCGAAGTCGAGGACCGTCCGGTAGAACTCCACCGTGGGTATCAGCTGGCCGGCCTCCAGGCAGACCGCGAAGTGGTCGATGGTGCTCAGGCCGGTCTCCGGCGCGCCGGCGGGCACCGGCTCCCCGGCCGCCCCGGGAACGGCGTCCAGCCCTGGTAGCACGGTTGCGTCCACGGCCTGCGGACGCTGGACGAACGTGTGCACCACGTCGCCGAACGCGGCGATGGCGGCGGTGACCACACCGTCCCGCTCCACCGGC
The DNA here is from genome assembly GCF_039533515.1 of Kitasatospora cystarginea. Lineage (NCBI taxonomy): Bacteria > Bacillati > Actinomycetota > Actinomycetes > Kitasatosporales > Streptomycetaceae > Kitasatospora > Kitasatospora cystarginea. The sequence continues at coordinate 13,995 of NZ_BAAATR010000037.1, forward strand.
CCGCTCACCGGCCGGGCCCCGCGCCGGACGGCCTCGGTGAACGCGGCCGCCGCGTCCGGGGTGCTCAACGCGATGTCGCACACCCCGTCACCGTGCCGCTCCGTGTAGGCGGCCGCGGGGTGGTCGGCCGTCCCGCCCTCGGTCAGCACCAGCCGGATGCCGTGCCGGCCCACCGCGACCGCGCGCACCCCCTCGGCGGACGGCCCGGCGGACCGGGCGTAGACGCCGAACCCGTAGTGCTCCGCGAAGAGTTCGACCGACCGGGTCAGATCGGCGACCGCGAGCCCGACATGGTCCACGCCGAGTCCGTCGAACACGCTCACAATTGTCCCCTCGTCACGATATCGCCTCGTACTGCTCGAAGATGAAGTCCGCCAGCCGGTCGAGACCGACGGTGATCTCATCCGGCGTCAGGTAGCTGAAGGACAGCCGGATCTGGTGGCGCGGCACGCCGTCGCCGTAGAAGTGGTGCATGGGCGTCCACAACACCCGGTGCCGGCGCGCGGAGTGCTCCAGCAGCTCGTCGTCGACCGGGAACGGTACGTCCAGGACGACGAAGAAGCCTCCGCTGGGCGCGTTCCAGGACACCCCCGGGCACCTTCCCGGCGGGAAGCGCTCGGCCAGCCCGTCCAGCACATGGCGCAGGTTCCGCTGGTAGACCTTGTTCTCCTCGGTGTTCGCCGCCCGCAGGCTGCAGTCGTGCTCCAGGAGCTTCCCGCCGATCACGGCCTGCGCGATCGGCGAGGTGTTCACCGTCAGCATGCTCTTGATCTTCGCGAGCTGGTCGGCGAGCGGCTCCGTCGCGCCGTCCCCGGTGCTCACCCGCTGGTCGGCGACGACGTAGCCGACCCGGGCGCCGGGCAGGCCGGTCTTGGCGAACGAACCCAGGTAGACCACCCGGCGGTCGCGGTCGAGCGCCAGAAGCGTCGGCGGCTGCTCGGTGTCCGGGGACGAGAAGATCCCGTACGGGTTGTCCTCCAGGACCAGGAAGTCGTGCTCCTGGGCCAGTCGTAGCAGGCGCTCCCGGGTCTCGCGGCTGAGGCTGATGCCGGACGGGTTCGCGAAGTCGGCGACCACGTAGCACGCGCGGGGCCGCAGACCGGACTCCTTGGCCCGTGCCACCACCGCCGCCAGGTCCTCCAGGTCGATGCCCTCCGAAGAGCCCTTCACCGGCAGCAGCGGCATGTCCACCAGCTCGGCGGCGCCCGCGACCCCCACGTAGCAGGGCAGTACGGTCAGCAGCACGTCGTGCTCGCTCCGGCGCAGGGCCCGCAGCGTGAGGAAGAGGGCCTCCTGGCAGCCGACCGTGACCACGATCGACTCCGGGTCGACCACCACGTTCTCGTCCACCGCGAGGTTCCTCGCGATCAGGTCGTGGATGATCCCCTTCGTCCGGCCGTACTGCAGCATGGTGCGGCGCACCTGCACGACGTCGCCGTCGAACCGCTCCATCAGGTGGTCGGTGTACCGGCGCAGGTACCGGTGGACCGCCTCGGTGTCGAACAGCCCCTCGTAGGGGCGGCCCGCGGCGAGTGAGACGGCGTCCGGAAAGCGCTGCGAGACCTCATTGAGGAAGTTCATCGACTCGATGACCGGCGACGCCAGCGATTCGTGCAGACCGAGCAGGTCCAGCTCCGCCGATGCGCGATCGATGCCGGACATTCGCATCCCCCTGTCGACTGAATCACCCTGTGAACGCGGCAGATAACTCTTCTCCCCGAACTGCCGAACAACAGGAAACCCTGCGATGAAGTGACCTGCACCGCACTCAATAACGCATACGGAGAAAAACCGCGGCGATTCAACCACAGCGCTCAACAGGGCGTCAACCATTGCATTTCAGCGCCGAGTTGGTGAAAACTGACCCGAACTACCCGAAGCCGAACGGCAGCGGGATGACGGGTCGTCCGCTCGCGCGAAATCCGCCGCCACCACACGTTGCGCCGCGAGCCCAATTGCCGGTCGGTCTTGGACCGACCGGCGCGGAGCGGCCGCTGCCGCCGCCTCGGCCCCACTCGCCTGCTCGACGGAGCGCCGCGCGACGGCCCCCTGGCCGCCGAACGCCAACTCGAAGAGGTGGGCGGACATCGCGAGGGGGTGCACGGCCGTGGCCGGGCAGACGATTTCGATGGACAGGCCGGCCGATCGGAGGTCAACCGCCGAGGCGAGCTTCACCGCGAACTCCTTTGGGCTCAGGCTTCAATGGAGTGGTCCCGCCCACTCTACGGGGGGCGATTAGCCCGGCCCGCGCCAGGTCCGAGTGGAGGTGCGGACAGCCGGTCCAGTCGGCTGATGGGGCACGATCCCTTGCACCACGGTCATCTTGACGGCCACTCCGGACGGCAGCAGAGGCCAGCGCCGCCGCGACCCCTCGAAACACGCGGTGGCGAAGGCTATTTGACTTGACCTCATAATTGCTGAGCGGGACCGGCGTTCGACATTCGACGGCTTCCGCACCGGCCGTCCTGGAGACAGCGCACACCGAGGTCCGCCAGTATTGCCGACACGACAACCGAGCGGTCTTGAGCGGGACGGACCAGTCCTGCCGAGCACGGCCTGAACAGGGGGAACAATGCGTCTTCGGACCCGGGTGGCAGTCGTCGGCGCCGGACCGGCCGGCCTCGTCCTGGCGAACGTGCTGCAGCAGGCCGGCATCGACAGCGTCGTGGTCGAGCGGCAGTCCCGCCCGTACGTGGAGGCGCGCGCCCGGGCCGGCGTGCTCGAGCACCGCACGGTGGAGATCCTCGACGCCCACGGGCTCGCCGACCGGCTGCTCGCCGAGGGCGGCCGGCACGGCAGCTGTGAGTTCCGCCACCAGGGCGAGCGGTTCTCCGTCCGCTACCAGGAACTCGCCGGAGACCGGGCGCACTACGTCTACCCGCAGCAGTTCCTGGTCCGCGACCTCATCGCGGCCTACCTGTCCGGCGGCGGGCAACTGCTCTTCTCCCACCCGGCCGTCGCCCTGGACGGCCTGGACGGCGACCGGCCGGTGCTGCGCTGCGAGCCGGACGGCGACGCGGAGTCGGTGGAGATCGAGTGCGACTTCATCGCGGGCTGCGACGGCTTCTACGGCGCCTCGCGTCCGGCAGTGCCTGCGGGCCGGCTCCGCGCCTACGGCAGGCAGCACGAGTTCGGCTGGCTCGCCGTACTGGCCGAGACCCCGCCGGCCGGCGAGGAGATCATCTACGCCCTGCACGAGGACGGCTTCGCCGGACACATGCTGCGCACGCCGTCCATCACCCGCTTCTACCTCCAGTGCCCGGTCGGCGACCAGCCGGAGAACTGGCCGGACGAGCGGATCTGGTCCTCGCTGCACCGCCGACTGGGCATGACAGCGGCCGAGTTGAAGCCCGGGCCGATCACCGAGAAGAACGTCCTGGACATGCGCAGCTTCGTGGTCGAGCCGATGCAGTACGGCCGGCTCTTCCTGGTCGGCGACGCGGCCCACATCATCACCCCGGCCGGCGGCAAGGGCATGAACCTGGCCATCGCCGACGCCGAGGAGCTGGCGACCAGGCTGCTCGCCCACTACCGCGGCGCAGGCGCCCGGGCGCTCGACGGCTACTCCGCCGCCTGCCTGCCGCGGATCTGGCAGGCCCAGGAGTTCTCCCACTGGATGCTCCACCTGCTGCACAGCCCGGCGGCCGACCAGGACGACTCCGCCTTCCTGCACCGCCTCCAGCTCTCCCGCCTGGCCCAGCTGCGGGATTCGGCGGCGTACGCGACGAACTTCTCGGACAGCTACGTGGGTCGCGCGGTCAGTCCCGGTTCGGACGCCTCGGGCCGGTAGTGCCGTGAACCCGGCGAGCGCGGTGTTCCGCGCGGGCCGCCGGTCGAATCGCGTGCCGCACCTCCCGGCGGGAGCCGTGTCCCGCCGGGGCCGAAGCACGAGCCGGTCACCCCGTGCGGAGCGGGGTCGCCGGATGCCTTCGGCCGCGAGCTGCGCCGTGAACGTCCGGTATGGTGGCGGAGCATGACTTCCAGTGGGGCCTCGAACCCTCTGCACCCGAACCCCGTCCGCCCGATCCGGATAGCGGCCGCACAGGCCCGGGCGGTCGCCGGTGACATCGACGCCAACGTGGCCACGGTGGCCGGCATGATCCGGCAGGCGGGAGCCGACGGCGCCGCGCTGGTCGTCTTCCCGGAGAAGTTCCTCAACGGCTACGAACCGGACCTCATCAAGTCCGACCCGCTGCGCTACGCGGTGCAGCCCGAGGACTCGCGCCTCGCTCTGATCGCGGCGGCCTGCCGGGAAGCCGGAACCGCGGCGGTCGTGGGCGCGGCGGTGCTGGAGCAGGACGAGCTGTACGTCTCGGCGCTGGTGTTCGGGCGGGACGGGGCCTTCGCCGCCCGGTACGACAAGCAGGTGCTGTTCAAGTCGGAGCGCAGCTTCTACCGCACCGGGTCGACCGGTTGCACCCTCGAACTGGACGGCTGGCGACTCGGTCTCGGGATCTGCTACGACTCGGGCTTCCCCGAGCACGCCCGGGCCGCGGCCCTCGACGGCTGCCACGCGTACCTCGTCGGTGCGCTGTTCGGCGTCGGGAGCGGCCACCACGAGTCGCGCACCTGGTTCCCGGCCCGCGCCATGGACAACACCTGCTACGCCGTGCTGGCCAACCACATCGGCGTGACCGGCGGCTGGAACACCTGCGGCGGCAGCGCCGTCTGGGGCCCGACCGGCCGCCTGCTCGCCGAGGCCGGCCAGGACCTCCCCGAGCTGGTGATCGCCGACCTCGAACCCGAAGCGCTGCTGGCCGCCCGGGAGTCGGAGCCCATGCTCCGCGACCTCTCCGAACTCGTCGGCACCGCCACCGCCGCTCGGCCCCGGCGCGACCAGGTCCGCCTGGCCTGAGCCCGGCCGTACTCATCCGCGCCCGGCGGGGAAGCCGTGCGCACGGGCACCGACGATGACGAGGAGGACGGGCGAGTTGGAACGCCTCACCAGCGACGGGGCGGCCACCCGGTTCGATGTGGTGACCGCATGACGGCGGCGAACCCGTTCGGGCACCCGCACTGGGGGCTGCAGTTCCACTGGTGGGCCGTCGACCCGGCGGGCCGGGTGGGCCTGTTCTACTCCGCCTTCGGTCCCGTCCCCACGGCGGCCCGCCGCCACGCACCGGCCCTCGACCGGGCCACGGCCGCCGCGCGGGCCCGCCACCCCGAGTGGTTCGACACCGTCTGCCACGCCGACTTCGAGGACTGCCCCGTCACCCACTGCGTCGTCCGACTGGGCCACGCGCCCTACCTGTTCACCTGGGACGAGGAGTTCGACGACCGCTACACCCGCTTCGGCGTCCCCAGCCGGCCGGTCCATCTCGCCGAGCTCCCGGAGGAGTTGGCCCGGGCCGCGCTGCTGGTACCGGTCGGCTTCCCGCTGAGCGAGGCGGTCCGGGTCGACCTGGCCTACCCGGACGGCCGGGAGCGGCTGTCGGCCACTGCCTCGGACGGTGGTCCGCGCTAGTGCTGTGACCGCATAGGTTCACCGAGTTGGCGGCGACGGCGCCTGAACCGGTTGCATGTGGACCGACATCCGATTCGGTGTGGGGAGGCGTGGTGGCGGAGCCGGTCAGGGTCCGGGGGCTGACCGATCAGGAGGGGCAGCAGTTACAGCGGACCGTGCGCCGGGGCAGCACGAACACGGTGCGCTACCGGCGGGCGATGATGCTGCTGGCGTCGGCCGGCGGGAACCGCCACCCCAACCACACGACTCAGACCCGGGCCCTGCACGCCTACCTGCGCTGGCGCGACGCCAACGCCCGCCACCGCGACGTCCTGGCCGCCGAACGCAAGGAACGCGCCCGCATCCGCAGCGAGAAGAGCATCCGCTGGGGCGGACGCCCCCTCGCGACCGCGGCCCGAACGACCCGGCGAACCCATGCGGTCAGAGCACCTAGAGTTGCGAACCTCCTCCGTCGACAGGGAACTCCGCTCCCGTCGTGAAGGTCGCACCGAACGCCAAGTACGCCACCGCGGCGGCCACTTCCTCGGACGCCCCCAGCCGCTGCATCGGGATCACGCTCCGGTAGGTGTCCTCCATCATCTCGACGACGTCGGCAGGCAAGGAGCGGTTCAGGATGCCCGTGTCGATCGGCCCGGGGCTCACGGCATTGACGCGCACCTTGCGTGGCAGCAGCTCACGGGCCAGGGTGCGCGTCATCGACCGCAGGGCTGCCTTGCTCGCCGAGTAGACACTGAGCGCGTCCAGGCCCAGGACGTTCACCACCGACGTGGTGAGGACCACGCCGCTTCCCTCGCGCAACAGCGGCGCCAACGCCTGCACCGTGAAGTACGGGCCCTTGGTGTTGACGCCGAACAGCGCGTCGTACATCTCCTCCGTCGTTGCCTCGAACGGCGCGGACGCAGTGACGCCGGCGTTGACGAACAGCGCGTCCACCATGCCGAACCGCTCCTGGACCGTGCCGGCCAGCGCCTTGATGTCCTTCAGGGACGCGGCATCGCTGCAGACGGCGATCGCCTTGTCCCCCAACTGCTCCAGCGCGGCGTCCAGGGTGGATCGGGTACGGCCGGTGATCAGTACGTGCGCCCCACCGTCCACGAACAACCGGGCCGCGGCCAGGCCGATACCGCTGCTCCCGCCCGTGATCACGATCTTCTTGCCGTCATAAGTGGTCATGTCCTCAAGTCAAATATCCACCCGCACACCCTGTCCAAGACCTGTTCCGCATGCCGTCATGTCCCAGGCGTATGACGGCGCACGACGTACCCTGGGCGGATGGACCTCGACCTGCGACTCGTGCGCTACTTCACGGTCGTGGCGGAGTGCGGCAACTTCGGCCGGGCCGCCACCAGGCTCCACCTGGCGCAGCCGTCGCTGAGCCGTCAGATCCAGCGGCTGGAGGCTCAGCTCGGTGTCCGGCTGTTCGACCGCTCGCCGCAAGGCAGCAGCCTCACCGACGCCGGTCAGGCCTTCCTTCCCGGGGCCCGGATACTGCTCCAGGAGGCCGAGCAAGCCGCGCACACGGCCAGAGCCGCCGTCCAGCCCCGTACCATCACCGTCGGTTGCGCCGAAGGACTGGTCATCACCGCCTGTGTGCAGGAACTGCGCCGCCGGCACCCTGACGGCCAGTTCCGCACCAGGCACCTCGACTGGCGGGACGCACACGCCCTCGCCGAGGGGCGGGTCGACGCCCTCGTCGCGTACCGGCCCCTGCCCTTGCCCACGGCCGGCTTCCGGGTGACCAAACTCCATGAGGAGTCGCGGGTACTGGTCACGTCGGCAAGTCATCATCTGGCGAACGAGAAAACCGTCAGCCTGCGGGCCCTGTCGGACGAGGAACTGGTCGCCTGCGCCAGCACTCCGGTCCTCTGGGGCACGCCCAAGCCCGTCGGCGACCGCCCGGCACCACCCCCGCCCGCGATCGACGACAGCTACGAGGACAAGCTGGAACTCATCGCCACCGGCCACTGTGTCGCGATCTTCCCTGCAGGCGATCGACGCGCTGCTGTGCGCGAGGACATCGCCCTGGTGCCCGTCATCGACATCGATCCCTGCGAGCTCGTGCTCGTCACCCGCGCTGACGACCCCAACCCGCTGGTCGGATCGCTGGAAGACGTCGCACGTACATTGCTCGGCACAGCCTCCCGACGGGAGAACGACGAACTGCCGGTCAACTGAACCCATTGCCTCTGCGATGTGTTCCAGATGGCTGTCGCCGCGCTGCACAGTCCTGACGCACCGAACTGGTGCTGCCCCGGCGCACGATCCGCTGCAGCTTCTGCCCCTCCTGGTCAGTCAGTCGGCGCACACGGACAGGCTCGTCCACCGCAGCACCTCCAGCAGTCGGATCGGACGTCAGCGCACGTCCAACCGCCACCACGGTCAACCCGGCGAACCTATGCGGTCAGGGCACTGGGCCCGGTCAGCCGGTGGCGGTGATCCGGGCGGCCAGGCGGGCGGGAAGCGGGTAGGGGGTTTCGGCGGCGAGCCTGGCGTCGGCCTCGGCCGTCCGGCCCGCGCGGACCAGGGCATGGGCCTGGTGAGCCAGGGCGGTCACATCGGTGATGCCGAGGATCCACTCGTCGACATAGCGATCGACGGCCTCGCCGGACAGCCCGATCTGGATGGCCCGGTGGGGCAGCGCGGCGAGCTCGGTCGAGCGCTCGGGATCCCACTGGATGCGCACGGGACTGGCGGCCAGCTCCTCCTTCCAGGCGGCGGCCGAGGAGTGCACGTCGCGGTCGTAGTGGCTCAGGCAGGAGTGGGCCAGGGCCCATTCGAAGCCCTCCCGGCTGATCCGGACGGCCAGTACCCGTTCCTGCCCGGCCTTGACGCCCCAGCCGGAGCGGTACATCATCCAGCGGAAGGACGGCTTGATCCAGGTCATCCGCTCACGCTTGAACGGCGGCACGAAGGTGCCCGCCGCGAGCGCGGCCTCGGCGATCGGGGCGGGGTACGCCTGGTAGACGGTGAGGCCGTGCTCGTCGTGGGCGGCTCGGATCTGCCGGAGCAGTGGTTCGGTCATCGGTACTCCAGGATGGTCGGTTCGGTGGTCGGACGCCCGTTCTCGCTGCCGCCGGGAGAGCGCCCGCCGGCCTTCCCGGCCGGCGACAGGGGGTTGGGAGTTCTCGGCACCCGACGGAACGATGGCGCTTTCCCGAATGCCCTTCCGCAGTCCGGACGACCGGATTCCAGCCGGCGGTTCTCCGTGCGCGTCCAGTCTTCGTTCACATACGGACGGAGCACGGTCTCGACGGGGAAATCCCGGTTCGACACCTGGCCGATCGAGGTTTCTCCACGCTCGCCGATCGCAGCCCGACAGCTCCTTCGGCCCAGCCCATCCCCTGGGTGACGTGGCATTTTCGGGGCGAGGCCCGGTGGGTGCGGCCGGCTCTGCGAGGCGGGTCACGGAACGAAGGACCTACGCCTTCCGGTCGTCACATCCCGATCCCCTTGCGCCGTCCGGGCCGTGACAAGGGAACCGTCGAGACTGTCGGGACGTCAAGTGAATTACTTTTCAACGAACATGCGTCCGCGAGCAATCGGACCCGGCGCGGCAACTCACGGACGACCTCCGCTTTGTCGAGTCGCTGACCGGTCGCCGCCCGGTGGGCCAGATTATGAACATGCCAGGCACCACCAACCCCGTGCGGACCAGGTGCCGGCCAGCTACCGCCGGGGCAGTCGACCAAGATCACGCCGCGCCCTTATGCTGCCGCCCATGTCCACCAGCACAGCCCCCACCTTGCTCTTCGTGATCGGCCCGGCCGCCGTCGGGAAAATGACCATCGGCAGCGCCATAGCCGAACGCACCGGACTCAAGCTCTTCCACAACCACCTGACCATCGAGCCGCTGCTCCGGCTCTTCACCTACGAGTCACCGCAGTTCCAGCGCCTCAACCACGGCTTCCGCGAACAGATCTTCGCCGAAGCCGCCGCCAGCGACCTGCCTGGCCTGGTCTTTACTCTCGTCTGGGACTTCGACGACCCCGAGGACGCCGCCCTCGTCGAGCGCTACTCGGCCCCGTTCCGCGCGCGCGGCTCACGCGTGCTGTTCCTGGAGCTCTGCGCCGACCAGAGCGTCCGGCTGGAACGCAACTCCGGCGAGTCCCGTCTCGCGGAGAAGCCGTCCAAGCGTGACCTGGAATGGTCCAATCGCAACCTGGTCGGCATGGATGCCAAGTACCGGCTGAACTCGATCGACGACTTCGCCCACATCCCCGAATCGCACCTGCTGATCGACAACACGCACCTCGAACCCGACCAGGTCGCCCAGCGGGCCATCGAGTACTTCGGGCTCTGATCACATGCGCGAGTTCGCGGACAACATCGATACGGCGCACCGGGGTTCGACGGCGACGAGGCACAATGGGCAACTACACGGACTACACAGCCACCGGCATGGACGAGGAGGACGCGCTGTTCCTCGCCGAACGCGATCGGGTCGACACCCCGCCCGCGCCGACGGACGCGCCCACGCCCGGCTTCAGCCGATTCCTGGTGGAGATCGACGGATCGGCCGAGGAGTACACCGAGCGGCTGCGCTCGCTGCTCGGCGCGGCACTGGACCGGGCGGTGGCCGCGATGGACCTCGACCACCTCGACGATCCCGACTCCCTGGAGCTCGACCTGACGGTACGTCATGTCCCGGAGTGGTTCGCGGCGCTCTGCACCCACTCGGGCACCGAGCAGCCGGCCCCCGACTTCGCCCGGGCCGGCGCCGCCCGGTTCACCGCCGCCGGCCACGGCTCCGGTTGGCGCCTGAGCGGCTGGCTGGAGCGGTTCGACTGGGACAGCACCTTCCGCACCTGGGAGTGGTGGGACATCACCCGCACCGACGAGCGCACCCTGAGCATCTGGGTGAACGCCCACGGCGAGGACTTCTTCGCCTGCGACGACCTGCGCTGGGCCGCCTACACCTCCGGAGCCGTCAAGGTCACCGGGCCCGTGCTGGTGGACGCGGCCGAGTGGCGGGCGCAGCGCGGCCGAGCAGGAAGTGGGTGGCCGCCGGCAGCGGCCCCCGGTAGCCTCTCCGCCCATGGACGCATCGGAGAGCCGTGACGGCGACATCAGCACGCTTTTCGGACCGTCCCGGGTCGCGGCTCTCGACGCGCTCATCGCGGACCTCCGCTCCCCTGACCCCGTGCTGCGCGACGAGCGGGCCTATTCCAGGGCCACGCGCTGGATTCCCGCCCTCGACTCGGCGGAGCGGCAGTACCTGGGTGACCGCATGGCCGCGCGGTTCAGCGACCCTGCCGTGGCGGCCCGCGCCTTCGCTCCGCTGGTCCTGGCCCGGATCGTCGAGGCGGGCGACTGGAAGCAGGAGTGGTGGAGCGCCTTCGCCGACTGGTACCCGGCCGAGGCGGACCTGCGCGGCCATGACCCGGTCCTCGGCTGGCTGCACGCCGTCGCCCACGGCGCCGACCTGCTGGCCGCGCTCTCCCGGCATCCTGGCCAAGACCCCGTGCCACTGGCCGAGTTGGCGGTTGCGCGGCTGCTGGCCGCCACGGACCATCTCTTCGACGCCCAGGAGGACGACCGGCTGGCCCTCGCCCTCGCCCGGATCCTGAGCCACCCGGACCTCACCGCCGCCCAGTCGGCGCGATGGACGGACCCCGTCGCCGCGGCGTTCCGGACCGGAGAGCCGGGCCCGGTTCCGGCCTGGGCCTCCAACACCATGCGAACCCTGCGCATGCTCTACGTCCTGGTCGACCGCGGCCTGCGCGCCCCTGCCCCGGACGGCCCGCCTCGCACGGCCACCCACCGCGAGGCCGTCCTCGGCGCCCTCGCCGACACCCTCGCGGTCGTCGCCCCCTACACCGCATGACGTCAACGGTGAAGGCGTCCCGAAAGGTACGGGCCGTCCCGCCCGCCGGGAAGGCGGACAGGACGGCCCGCCGGGATCAGACCGCCGGGGCCGGGTAGGTCGGGTACTCCACCCCGGAGACGTGCTGGACGACCCGGATGACCTGGCACGAGTAGCCGAACTCGTTATCGTACCACAGGTAGAGGATCGCGTTGTCGCCCTCGACCTTGGTGGCGCCGGCGTCGACGATCGAGGCGTGGCGCGAGCCGATGAAGTCGCTGGAGACCGCGTCGGGGGCCGTGATGAAGTCGATCTGGCGCTTGAGCGGCGAGGTCAGCGACACGTTGCGGAGGTAGTCGAGGACCTCCTCGCGCGTGGTCTCGCGGGCGAGCTGCAGGTTGAGGATCGCGATCGAGACGTCCGGCACCGGGACGCGGATCGAGCTACCGGTGATCTTCGCGTCGAGGTCGGGCAGCGCCTTGGCCACGGCGGAGGCCGCACCGGTCTCGGTGATGACCATGTTGAGCGGTGCCGAGCGGCCGCGACGGTCGGAGCTGTGGTAGTTGTCCAGCAGGTTCTGGTCGTTGGTGAACGAGTGGACGGTCTCCACGTGGCCGCGCAGCACGCCGTACTCGTCCGCCATCGCCTTCAGCGGCGGGACGATCGCGTTGGTGGTGCAGGACGCGCAGGACAGGATCTGCTCGTCCGGCTTGATCGTGTCGTGGTTGACGCCGTGGACGATGTTGGGGACGTCGCCCTTGCCCGGCGCGGTCAGCACCACCTTGGCGATGCCGGGGCGGAGGTGCTTGGACAGGCCCTCGCGGTCGCGCCACCGGCCGGTGTTGTCGATCAGGATGGCGTCGTTGATGCCGTACGCCGTGTAGTCCACCGTGGTCGGGTCGTCGGAGTAGATGACCTTGATCTCGGTGCCGTTGGCGATGATCTTGTCGTTCGCCTCGTCGACGGTGATGGTGCCCTGGAACTGGCCGTGGATCGAGTCGCGCCGCAGCAGCGAGGCGCGCTTCACGATGTCTTCGCCCTTGCCCTTGCGCACGACGATGGCGCGCAGGCGCAGACCGGTGCCCGAACCGGCCTTCTCGATCAGCAGGCGGGCCAGGAGCCGGCCGATGCGGCCGAAGCCGTACAGGACGACGTCGCGGCCCTCGCGGCGCTCCTGCTTGTTGGCGCCCGTGGCGCCGGCGACGGCCTCGGCGGTGAACTCCGCCACGGAGAGGCCGCGGTCGTCGGTCCGGTACATCGCGGCGAGCATGCCGATGTCGATCTGGGAAGGGCCGAGATCGAGCGTGGTGAGAGCGGTCAGGAACGGCAGCGTCTCGGTGACCGAGAGCTCCTCACCGGCGATCTGGCGAGCGAATCGGTGGGTCTTCAGAATGCTGACCACCGACTTGTTGACCAAGGAGCGGCTGTGCAGCAGGACGGTGACGTCCCGCTCCCGGTGCAGCCTTCCGATGATCGGAATCATCGACTCCGCGATCTCCTCGCGGTTCTTCCAGTCCGTGAACACGTCGTCGTTGACAGTCACAAGTCCATCTTTCGAGCTAGAGGCGGTACTCACATGCTAGCTTTCGGCCATTTCGACCACGCGAGCGGCCCCGCCCGCACGCCCGGCTCCCCGCCGTACCGGCCCCGGCCCGCCCGGGCACACGGCGCCGGACGCCGGGCGCGCCGCGATCGATGAGGGCCATCGGCGTACCCGCCAGGTCGGGTTCGTTCCGGCAGGGTTGTGCCGGGCAGCCCCCGGTGTGCACTCGTTCCTGCGTGCCCCGCCTCCCGTCTGCGCCGCGCCCGGTCCGCAGGGGTCAGGTGTCCGCGGTGGCGGTCCGGGACGCGGCGTTGATCAGGCGGGTGTAGTGACCCCCGCTGGCCAGGAGGCCGGCGTGCGTGCCGTGCTCCACGATGCGGCCGCGATCGAGGACGATGATCTGGTCCGCGTTGCGGATCGTCGACAGCCGGTGGGCGATGGTGATCGTGGTGCGCCCCCGGGAGAGCGTCTCCAGTGCCTGCTGGACGGCCAGTTCGGTCTGGGTGTCCAGGGCGCTGGTCGCTTCGTCCAGGACGAGCACCCGGGGGTTGCGGAGCATGGTCCGCGCGATCGCCAGGCGCTGTTTCTCGCCGCCCGAGAACCGGTATCCGCGCTCGCCCACGATGGTGTCGTAGCCGTCCGGCAACCCCTCGATGAGGGTGTGGATCTGTGCGGCCTTGGCGGCGGCGACGATCTCCGCCTCGGTCGCGCCGGGCTTCGCGAAGCGCAGGTTGTCGGTGATCGTGGTGTGGAAGAGGTGGGTGTCCTGCGAGACCACGCCCACGGTGTCGGACAGGGTGGCGAAGTCGAGGTCGCGGATGTCGGTCCCGTCGATCGTGATGCGGCCCCGCGTCACGTCGTAGAGGCGCGGGACGAGGTAGCCGAGGGTCGTCTTCCCCGCTCCGGTGGCCCCGACCACGGCCAGGTGGCTGCCCGCCGGGAGATCGAGGCTGATGTCCGACAGCACCTGCGCCGAAGGGCCGTAGGCGAAGCCGACGTCCTCGAACCGCACGTGGCCCGCCGGGTGGGCGATCGATTTCGGCTGCTCGGGCTCGGGGACGTCGACGGGAAGGTCCAGGTACTCGAAGACCCGGTCGAAGAGAGCCAGCGAGCCCTGGACGGCGATCCCGGTCTGCAGCAGCGACACCACCGGGCTGAACAGGCCCTGCTGCAGCGTGGTGAAGGCGATCAGGGTGCCGACCGAGATCGTCGGGCGGCCGTGCTCGCCGAACACGCCGGCCGACCAGTAGATGGCGATCGGCATGGCCGCCATGATGATCGAGATCGTCGACTGCCGCCACCTTCCGGCCATCGAGGAGCGCACCGACAGATCGGTGATGGCACTGGAGTGGCCGGCGAACTCGCGGTTGAGCGTCCCGGTCCGGCCCATGGTCCGGGCCAGCAGGAATCCGCTGACGGACAGGGACTCCTCGATCAGTGCGGTCACGACCGCCAGGAGCTCCTGCCGCCTCGTGGTCAGCTCCCGGCGCTCGGCGCCGACCTTGCGGCTGATCCAGATGAACAGCGGGAGCATGGCCAGCGAGAGCAGCGTCAGCTTCCAGTCGAGCGCCGTCATGGCGACCAGGCTGGCCGCCAGGGTCGTCACGCTGGAGACGACCGAGGTCGCCGTTCCGGTGACGGTCGCCTGCATCGCCCCGATGTCATTGGCGATCCGGGACTGCACCTCTCCGGTCCGGGTCGTGGTGAAGAAGGCGAGGGACATCCGTTGCAGATGCGTGTAGACCGCGTTGCGGAGGTCCTCCATGACCCGCTGGCCCAGGCGGACGGAGAGGTAGGTCTGCAGAACGCTGAGCGCCGTCGCCAGCACCACCAGGGCGAACATCGCGGCGGACAGCGCCGTCAGAAGTCCCGCCCTCCCCTGCGGCAGAGCCACGTCCAGGATCGCCCGCAGCAGGAACGGCGGCACCAGCGCCAGCAGCGCCGAGACGACCACCAGCGACAGCACCGCCAGTAGTTGTCCCCGGTGGGGGGAGAACAGGCCGGCGATTCTGCGCAACGGCGGGCGGTGGCGGTCTGCCTCGGGCGTGGCCATGGTGTTCTACCTTCGGTGGCTGGAAATCACGCAGTGCTGCGCAGCCGGTCGGCGCCGGCTGCGCAGCACGAGGTGGGTGTCTTCGGCGAGGGGCCCAGGGCCTGCCGGCGGGTCAGCTGACGGTGAGGAAGCCCTCGCGCAGCAGGGTCCGCACCAGCACCAGGCGGCCCGGGGCGTCCAGGTCACCGGGGATGGACTCGGCCGTGAGCGGCTCGGCGCTGCGGTCCACCAGGTGGGCGACCTCCTCGGCGACGTGCACCGGCAGCTGCACGGTCTTGTTGTGGAAGTCCAGCCGGACGGATTCGTCGTCCGTGGTGAGCTGCCACTTCAGGTCGGGGCGCCTGCGCACCGGCGTCCGGAGGTCGATGCCGTCCGCCGCCTCGAGGTCGGTCAGGTGGTGGCGCAGCGGCGGCGCGCTGATCGAGACCGCCGTCTTCACGGCTTCCCGCACGGCCTGGTGGACGTCGGTCCTGGCGACGACCTCCTGGAGCAGCTCGGCGAGGGTCTCCTCGGCCTGGCGCTGCAGCGACTCGTCCGAGGCGAAGCCGATCGGCAGACCGGCGCGGAACCGGACGTCCTCGGTGACGATCTTGGCAATGGCCTCGTGCAGGAGAGCGGGCCACAGCACCGGGTGGATTCCCAGGGTGATGTGCAGCGAGGCCGTGTCCGTGGAGGTGGCGGCGTGCACCGTGCCGCGCGGCAGGTAGAGCAGGCTTCCCGGCTGCAGGTCGATCGTCCGATCCACCTCGGGAGCGGTCGTGGAGTGGTGGTCGTAGGGCCGGTCCTGCGTGGGCAGCTCGTAATCGGACTTGTACAGCCGCCACTGCTTGGTCCCATGGATCTGAAGGATGATCACATCATGGGTGTCGTAGTGCGGATTGAAGCCGCGGGCGCTGCCACCCGGCGTGAGGTAGACGTTCGCCTGGATCCGCGCGCTGAGCTCGGTGCTCAGCGCGGCGGACAGCCGGGCTATCGGTGCCCAGCGGCGCTCGAGTGCGTTGAGCACGAGGGTCGAGCCGGTGCGGTAGCGCTCGTAGAGCACCTCGAGCGCGGTGGTCTTCCCGTTCCGCCCCCGCCCGGAACCGAGTTCCGCGACCGGCGTCTCCTTGCCCTCGACCACCACGCGGATGCAGTCGAGCCCGGGACCGGAGAGGAGCAGCAGCTGGTCCACGTCGTCCAGGGTCAGAATGCCGGAATAGAAATCCTGGTCGTTCCGTTCGACCAGCAGCGGTTTCTTCTCCCAGAATTCCTGCTTGAATTCCTCCGGGGCCACCGGGTTGATAAGGCGCGTGAGATCAAGGAGCGGCCGCGCGACGGGCGCAGCGTCTTCTCGATCCGTAAGAATCGTCATGACTTCCGAGTCTCCCTACGGAATGCTTTGCACTGGACCGACCGGAATGCGGCCGGCCGGCACGGCGGGTCCGCGGGTCGATGACCCGCGGACCCGCCGGCCGCGTTGCCGCCGTCAGCTCACCGGCCGCGGCAGTGGACCGACGAATCAGTCCTTGTCGTCGACGTGGGTGGTGAAGCTGTCCCAACCACCGCTGTCGTTGCTGTTGTTGTCATCCAGCGGGCCGCGGCTCGTGTCGTGCATCGGGCGCACGGCGCCCGCCGCCGGACGGACGACGACGATGTCGGCGGCGTCAAGGCTCTTCGCCATCGTTTTCTCCCTTCGTCAGAATTCCTCGGATGGCGCACGTTTCGCGCACCACTGGCCCGGGAAGCAAGTCCCGAACCCCGGCGAGGGATCGCCCTTTGCGATCGGTTCGGATTCAAGCACGTCACTCACCGGTGGGCAACGCATTTCAAACGCTTCCTTAAGCGCCGGTCAATCAGCTGCATTTCGCCGGGAATGTCTCCTCGCCGTGCCCGGCCGTGCCGCCCGCGATCGGAGCGACGACGAGCAGCCGCAGCGCCTGGTAGCAGCAGAGCATGCCCCACAACTCCTGGCGCACCAGCTCCGGCGAGCGCGAACGGAACGGCGACCGGAGGTCCGGACGGGACCGGGTGAGCAGTTGGAAGACCGTCTCGGTGCGGAACCGCTCCAGGTGGGCCCGGACCAGCTCCTGGGCGGGCAGCACGTCCGGATCGACCACGGTGGTGGCGAGCCGGTGGGTCACCGGACTCGCTCCGCCCTCGGATGCCGAGCTGAACTCGACCACCCTGAGCGGCGGTTGGCCGGCACCGTCGCCCAGGACGGCCAGACAGCTGCCGTCCGCCAGGATGGACAGCGGCGTCCAGACCTCGGAAGCCGCCAGCCGCCAGGCCGCGTCGGCGCCGGCGGAGCGGATCTCGTGCAGAAGGTCCGCCGCCGGAAGGTCCGGGTCGACGAGGACCAGCAGCGGGCCCGGAGTCCGCCCCAGCAGGCTCCGCACCATGCCGCTCTGTTCGGTGCCGGCACCTTCGAAGGCGGCACCCAGCACCGCGCGGCTGGCGTTGTCGCCGAGCATCAGCAGCCGCCCCTGGGGCACCTCCTGATCCGGCGGGACGTCGAACGCGTGCCGGTTGTCGAAAGTGTCGGGCAGGGCCAGCAGCGCCCCGGTGAGCGAGCAGATCCGGCGCCCCGCCCGCACGGGACCGTCGGAGCCGCTCGGCGCGCCGGCCTGCTCCGGCGAGAGCTCGAAGAGCCGGTGCAGGGCCTCGTCCCCCAGTCGTGCCCTGGCCTTCGCTATCGACCCGTCACTCGGGATCTTGATGAACGGCGGCACGGCCGCCCGGGTCCACCGCAGTGCCGTCGCCAGCTTCTCCAGCACTCCCACGTAACCCAGCTGCGGCCAGACGGCCATGGCGATGACGAAGTACGTCACCAGCCGGGCCGGAAGTGCGCGACGTCTGACCTCCTTGCTCCCTACGTCCTCGACGGCGGAGTCGACGAGCTCCGGTGGAAAAATACTGACAATCAGTCCGATGACCGCCATGTCGGCCACGTTCACGCCACAGCCCCCGTTGTGCGTTCAGTGTTCTGACTCCTGCAGCATGGCGCTGCCTAAGGAAGCATCACTCAACGGAGGCAATCTTGGAAGTCTCGGGCTGCACACGGTCCGTGACGGTGCGTTCGGACCGACCCGACCAGGGCCGTTGGGCGGCGCTCGCCAGGGCAGCTGGGACCAGAGGTCGCAGTTGTGCTCCCTGGCGAGAGGTGTCGAAGTCACCGAACTCGTACGCGTGGACCGGAAAGTACTGGCCCATCAGGCGGTCGCCGGCCAGGGTCCGGCAGGACCAGATCCGGTCGGTGGCGACAGCGAGGGAGTCAGGTCGACACGCGGCCCGGCGACGAGTCCGCGAGCCGTGGCGGCAGGCGAGGCTACCGGCCGGTCAGGGTCGGGGCGAGCGGTGGTTCTGCCGGATCAGGCGGGAGGGGTCACTCTGATATGCCCTCAGGGATCGGTGGGGGTCTTGTCGGGGGTGTTCCCTGATGAGTCGTGCACCGGTCGTGCGGCACCGTCGTGGGCATGACTTCCAGGCCCTGTTCTTCCGGCACCAGGACGACTACGACGAAGGTCCGGCCCAGACGGGTGCCGGTGGCGACGCTCGCTTGCGCGGTTCTCACCGCGGTGGCACTGGGCACGGCCGTCCCGGCGATGGCGGCTCCTGCTGCGCGGTCTGTGGCGGCTGCCGAGCGCGCCAGTGGCCGGTTGCCGGACCTGGACCCGCAGATCTTGCAGCGGGCACTCTCGAGTGCGCCTGACCGGGTCACGGGGGTGCTGGCGCGAGTGAGCGGTCCGGACGGCCGCTGGGCCGGCACGTACGGGACCGGTGACATTGCGACCGGGGCACTGGTTCCGGTCGACGGCCGGTTCCGTCTCGGCAGCGTCACCAAGACCTTCATCGCCACCGTGGTGCTGCAGCTCGCCGCCGAACACCGCGTCGACCTCGACCAGCCCGTTCAGCGGTGCCTGCCGAACGTACTGCGCGGCGGCTACCCGCCGATCCCGGTCCGCACCCTGCTCAACTTCACCAGCAGCCTTCCCGAACTGACACCGGACGACCTGCCCACCACCCCGGACGGCATCGTCGAGCACCGCTTCGACGACCACCCGCTGGCGGAACTGGTCGCGAAAGCGGTCCGCCACGACCGCCCCTTCCAGGAGCCCGGCTCCATGCAGGTCTACGGAGCCACCGGCTACTACGTCGCCGCCATGCTCGTCGAGAACCTCACCGGGCACACCTACCAGCAGGAGATCACCAACCGGATCCTGCGGCCGCTCAACCTGCGTGACACCACCGCTCCGGAAACCGACACCACCATCCCCGGCCCCCACTCCCACGGCTACATCGCCGTCCCCCAGCCGGACGGCGGAACGCGGCTGGTCGACATCACCGAACAGAACCCGGGCGCCGGCGGCATGATCTCCACCACGGCCGACCTCGACCGCTTCCTGACCGCCCTCTTCCGAGGACGGCTCCTGCCGCCGGCCGAGCAGGCGGAGCTGTTCACCGTCCCCGACGTCCCCTACCTCGGCGGCTCCGACAGCGACCCGGGTCACGGCCGCGCCTACTACGGCGCCGGACTGATGCGCGCGACCCTGCCCGACGGAGTGACCGTGTGGGGCAAGACCGGAAGCACCTTCGGCTACACCGACGGCATGTTCGCCACCCGCGATCTGCGTCGGCGCCTGGTGTACTCCTTCAACCCCACCAACGGGGGAGGGAACGATCTCGCCTTGGTCAACCGGATCCTCTCCGCGACCTTCGCCTCATGAGAAGAAACACGGCACACGACCGACAAGGCGACGGCGCTTGATCCCGCGCGCCGAACCTTAGGCCGATTGCCGTGCCGCCGAGCCGAGTTGGGGGGATCGGCTCGGCCGCTCGGCGCGGTCAGATGGGTATGCCCCGGGCCGGATCCAGGTGTTCAGGTGCGGCTACGGGTTCGAGTACGGCTTCGGAGCGGCTCGGTGGGGGCGGCGGGGCCGCAATGCACTCGTCGGGCCCGGGCATCCTGAGCGTCGCGATGACGCCGAGGGCCACGATCGCGAGCGCGAGCGCGAGGAGGACCGCGAAGGCCGCGCCGACGGGGAAGTCGGCCGCACCGGATCTCATCGGCGGACTCCGATGACACGGTGGCCGAGGTGGGCGGCGAGGCCGTGGAGGAGTTTCTCGGACTGCTCCCGGGTGAGGGCGAACGCGAGCTGCTCGCCGGGGCTGACGTGGATGTCGAGGTCGACGGCCGCACGGACCTGGACTGCCGCATCGGGAACGGCCTCGACGTCGAGGTAGGCGACGGTGCTCCGTTCGACCTGCGTCGCATTGAAGGGGATCACGACTCCCACGCTTCGCCCCCTTCTTCCGCATCCCGGAGGAGGTCGAGGAGGTTGAGCACGGTGCTGACGGAGGCGTTGCCGAAGTTGACGAGAATGTGGTTGTTGACGACGCCGTTGGTACTGGCGGAGCCCCAGAGGATGCCGAACGGGCGTCCTCGCTCATGGAGTTCACGGAGCAGTTCGGTGACCTGGAAGTCGGTGTAGTCGCGCATCCGGGGGTCATTCGGCGCGATCGGCTCGCGGCGGGGGCTCACGCGGCGGCGTCCAGCTCGAACCAGACCGCCTTGCCTCCGCGCTTGCGCGGGGCGGCACCGAAGCGGTGGGTGAGCGAGCGGACGAGGTGCAGGCCTCTGCCGGAGAGCTCGTAGGGATCGGCGGAGGCACGCTGTTCGGGCAGGTCGGGGCTGTTGTCGGCGACGGAGACCCGGAGCGTGCGGTCCGCGAGGAGCACGACGACCACGACGGGCGCGGGACTGCCGCCGTGCTTCCACGCGTTGACGAAGAGCTCGTGGAGGGCGAGTTCGGCATCGCGGATCAGGTCGTCGGGCCACCCGGCGGCGGCCATGAGGTCGCGCAACTCCTCGCGGGCGGTGGACCAGTCGGGCGGCTCGGGCGCCTTGGGCGGGGTGAAGGTACACATGAGGGAACCTCCGTGAGGCTGTGATGTGGGTTTCGACCACCGGCGGATGCGTCGCCGTGAGCCAGGCCAGGACGGGACTGGTTGATGCCACGTGTGGCTGCTCTGCGGTGCGAGGGCAGCAGGCGCCTACTGCCCTGGTGACAGGCGTTACTGACGATCCGTTGGATCGATGTGACATTGACCATAGCGCAGCCCGACTTCAATTGAAGGCAGCCTCTGGAAAGTTCCCTCTTCCGTGGCAGCGCCCGAGATCGTTGGACCCATGCTCAAGGCACGCGGCAGACTGTTCCCACGCCCACCGAGAGGACACCATGCCGCTTCGTCGCGATCCGACCCTGCGTCAACGCCGACTGGGCGCAGAGATGCGGAAGATGAGAGAGCAAGCCGGACTCGGCGGCAGTCAGCTCGCCCGCGCTCTCGGGCTGAACCCCACCCAGGTGACGCAGATGGAAGCCGGAAAGATCGGCGTCAGCGCCGAACGGCTTCGCACGGTTGCCGCAGCCTGCATGTGTGACAATCAGCCCCTCATCGACGCCCTCGCCGGCATGGCCACGGAGCGAGTGAAGGGCTGGTGGGAGGAGTATCGAGGAGTCCTTTCGACGGACCCTCTTGAGGTGGCCGAGATCGAAGGCCACGCGACGAGGATCACCACCTTCACCATCGCCTTCATTCCGGGGCTGCTTCAGACGAGCTCCTACGCCGCTTCAGTGTTCGCAAAAGGCTACCCGCGTCTTCCCCAGCATGAGGTTGACCTCAGGACGACGTTCCGCCTACGGAGGCAGCAGATCGTCCGGTCCGGTGAAACGCCATACTCGGCGTTCATCCACGAGGCAGCGCTACGCATTCAGTACGGCGGGCCGGGAGTACTCAGCGAACAACTCGGCTCCCTCGTCGAAGACTCCGAACACCCAGGAATCTCCGTACGAGTCGTGCCGTTCGACACCGTCGACTTCCCCGGCCCCAGCGAGAATCTCACCTATGCCGCGGGGCCGGTGCCAGAGCTGGACACAGTTCAGGCTGACTCGTCTCATGGCTCCCACCTCTTCGACTCCCCGGCCCATCTGGCAAGCTACCGCGCGATCCTTGAGCGCATCGCAGCCGTCGCTCTACCAGAAGACGAGTCACGAGACTTCATCCGCTGCATCATGAAAGAAATGAAGGACAGGCATGACTAGCTTCGAGTGGCAGAAGTCCAGCTACAGCGCTGCGAATAACAACTGCGTCGAGGTGCGCACGGTCAACGGACTGGTCGAACTCCGCGAGTCCGACGACGGCGAGATCATCGTCCGCACCACCCCCGCCAAGTTCGCCAAGTTCCTCCAGGGCGCCAAAGCAGGCGAGTTCGACCACCACGGCGACTTCGCCAGCTGACCCGAAACGGCCCCTCGCTCCGCTCGCTGAGCAAGGGGCCGCTTCAAGGACGCACGGGGCCTGGACTACAGCCCGGCGGCCGGGGTCGGTTGGTAGTCCAGTTGTAGATCGTGATCTTGCCGGTGCGGCGCTGCAGTGACGACGCGTCACGCTCTCACATGTCGGGCATGCAGAGCCTGGTCTATACGCCCCGTCCGTCGATTGGAGGCCCTTGTCGTCCGTCGCACGGGGTGCGCTCTGCCGCATGGGTGGATTCGGTACGCCGTCCGACGGGTGATCAGGTGGCGCTCAGGCTGCGGTGGCGCCCGAACGCGGACAGTGGGCCGCGCGGCAGACGTCGCGACGGGTTGCGGACCGGTGGTGACGCCGCGAGGGACGGGTTGAGGACGCGAACCCGAGTGTGCGGCGGCGGAGATCCGCCGACGAGTTGGGGGCACCCGTCCGGCCCCGGAGGAGTGCCATGCACGGTCTTCGCCCGATCCGATCACTGCTGGCCACGGCCCTGGTGCTGGTGGGTCTGGCCGCCGCTCCGGCCGCCGCCCAGGCTCACGCCTCGCCCACCGGTCAGACTCCGCCGACCGCCGAGCGCGTCTGCTCCCAGCCGGCCGATCCCCTCCAAGCTGCCTGCGGGGCCATGATCCGCACGGACGTGAAGCCCCTCACGTCCCTTCGGCCGGGTGCGACGCCAGCCGGCCTCAGCCCCCTCGACATCAGCCGTGCCTACAACCTGTCCGGCCGGCACGGCGACGGCCGGACGGTGGCGATCACCGTCGCCTTCCACCACCCCAACCTGGAAAGCGACCTGGCCGTCTACCGCCGCCAGTTCCACCTCCCGCCGTGCACCACGGCCAGCGGCTGCCTCCGCGTGATCAACCAGCGCGGCGGCACCACCCTGCCGGCCGCCGTCGCCCCGTCCTGGTCGCTCGAGGAGGCCCTCGACGTGGACGCCGTGAGCGCCGCCTGCCCGGACTGCCGCATCCTGGTCGTCGAAACCGACGACAACTATCTGTCCAACCTGCTCGCCGGGGTCGACCAGGCCGTCGCCCAGGGTGCGAAGTTCGTCTCCAACAGCTGGCTCCTCCGGGAGGTCCCGTTCGAGACCGCCTTCGACTTCCACTTCAGCCGCAACCCCGGCGTCGTCTTCGCCTTCGCCTCGGGTGACGCCGGAGGCGTACCGGTGTACCCGTCCTCCTCCCCCTACGTCACCTCGGTGGGTGGAACCTCGCTGCTCCCCGCGCACAACCAGCGCGGCTTCGTCGAAAGCGCCTGGCGCGGCACCGGATGCGGCTGCTCCGCCTTCGAACCCAAGCCCGCCTTCCAGCACGACTCCATCTGTCCCAACAGTCGCACCACCGCCGATGCCTCCGCGGTCGCGGACCCCGCCACCGGCCTGGCGGTGTACACCACGACCCCCGCCCTCGGCTGGGCCGTCGTCGGCGGCACCAGCCTGTCCACCCCGCTGATGGCGGGGATGTACGCCCTGGCCGGCAAGCCCGCACCCGGCACCTTCCCCAACACCTACCCCTACGCCCATCCGCAGGACTTCCACGACATCACCACCGGCATGGCCGGCGCCTTCTCCGCGGTCCCGGGATACGACGCCCCCACCGGCATCGGCACCCCCGACGGCGTTCGTGGCCTGCAGGATCCCATCGGGCGATGGAACAGCACCGCCGGAGCGAGTAGCTGAGCCACCAGGACCGGTGACGGCGCCGCGCACGCTGCTTGTTGTCCGCTCACCGCTGCTGCGGGCGGGCGGTGGGTGTCAGACCCGACGCCTACCGCCCGCCTCGGCCGTCCGACCCGCTCAGGTGAGTCCGCGAGGTTGGCCACGCGGACTCGATCACGTGAAGGTGATGAGGCAAACGACCCTGTCCGCACCCCGGGTCCCGTTCTTTACCGTGCGGGCGACCTCATCGTTGCAAGCGTAGACGGTCAGAGAGTTCATGCATGGGCCGGACGAGGGCCGTGAACAGCCGCTGCGCCTGATCGCCGATCCGCTGCCGTATCGGGAGAACGCCATCCTGCGCGGACCGGAGCAACTCCCGGTCTCCTTCGAGCGACTGGGACCCGACGAGCTGGCCGCCTCAAACGCCCTCAATGGCCGGGTCCCCCAAGGCACTCACCTTCTTTCCCCCAAGGAAAGAAGGTGGTACTTTCCGTATGAGCAAGTACCTCGGATGACCAGGATGACCAGGGGGACCCATGACCTCGTACGACGCGCGGACCGCGCTCGACGCGATACACCACCACCAGGAGCAGACCCGTGACGCGTATGTGCGCCACGGCTCCTCGCTCCCCTACATGCTCGTCACCGCGTTGTCCGTGTTCGGCTTCAGTGCGGCCGCCGATCTGCAGAACCCCTGGCGCGCCCTCACCCTCCTGGCGGCGGGCGGCCTGATGGCGGGCACGCTGTTCGTGCACCAGCGGCGGGCCCCGGTCCGACGGAAGCCATCCGGCGCGGAGTGGGCGTTCTCCCTATGGCTGGGGGGCGTTGTCATCGTGATCCTGGTGGCGGCGGTGATCGGCGCCCGGCTGCTCAAGCTCCCGGAGCCCGGTGTGATCGCCGGGGCCGTCGCGGCCGTTGCGACCCTGGTGGCCGGGTATGCGACCCGCCCGATCGTCAAGGCCATCACACGCCAGGACGGCCACGTCTGATGGACCCGGACTTCGACGAGTTCCTGCACGCACCGGCCCGGCTCTCGATCGTCGCGCTGCTGGCTCCGGCCGACTGGGTGGAGTTCGGCTTCGTACGGGACAAGGTGGGAACGAGCGACTCGGCCCTGTCCAAACAGGTCGCCGCATTGGCGGAGGCCGGGTACGTCGAGGCGCGCAAGACCCGGAACCGTACGGGGCGGCACACTCACGTCCGCCTCACCGCGCACGGCCGGTGGGCGTTCCAGCGGCACGCCGCGGCCCTGCAGAGGATCGTGGCGGCGGCGCGCGAACCACAGGAGTGAGGTGCGCTGCCCGGTCCCAGCGAGAACTTCGTCTACGCCGAGGGATTGCTCCCCGAGCTGGACACCGTACAGATCGACATCAGCTTCGGCTGCCCGCTCTTCGATGCGGGGCCAGTTCGCCCTGCAGGGCTTCGGAGATGCCTTCGATGGCGAACTTCGCGGCGCGGATGGCGTCGTAGTGGCGCGTGATCGTCACTGGAGATCACCCAGTAGTGCTACCGCGCCAGTTCCGCCAGCCACGGATGACCGGGGTGCACGCGCTCCAGCCACCCGCTGAGGACGTCCGGACGACACGCCCGCCTTCGAGCATGCCATTGCCGCCCTACGCACCGAAGCTCTCCAATCTGCGAATTCCTGCCCGATATCGGGTAGAATTCTTGGCTTCTCGCAACTTCCTCCCGTAACTTCTCGCCGTGTGCGGGAGAAAACGAGAGAGAACGTGAAAGCACGCTTGAGCACGCGGCGACAGGTGGCAAGCACGAAGGCTTCGGCGGGCCTCGAGCAACTTGCCCATCGACCGCAATCGATGTCGGGGATGGCTTGGCTCGCGCTCACAGTCGTCTACATCGTGTGGGGTTCCACCTACCTCGGCATCCGGATCACCGTCGAAACTCTGCCTCCGCTGCTGTCAGCCGGTGCCCGCTTCATCACCGCGGGCGCCCTACTCATCGCCTTGCTGGCGTGGCGGCGAGGTCCCACAGCGCTGCGCGTGGCGCCGCGCCAGCTCGCCTCTGCGGCGCTTGTCGGCCTGCTGCTCCTGACCGGTGGCAACGGCCTCGCCTTCCTCGCGGAGACGCAGTTGCCCTCCGGCCTGACCGCGCTGCTGGTGGCGCTCACGCCGGCGTGGATGACCTTGCTGCGCGTCGGCAGCGGGTACCGGCCCAGCGTCATGGCACTCATCGGCGTTGGACTCGGGGTGTTGGGACTGCTCGTCCTCACCGCGCCAGGCCTGAGCGGCCGGACAGCGGTGACCGGCATCATCGTGATGGTCGCCGGTACGCTGATGTGGGCGCTCGGATCCGTCCTGTCATCCCGACTCCCGCTACCCGGCGATGTGTTCGCGACCAGCGCCTACGAGATGCTGGCCGGCGGCGCAGGTTGTCTACTCCTGGCGATGCTGCACGGTGAGCCAACAGGATTCCACCTGCATGCTGTTTCGGTCCGGTCCTGGGCCGCACTCGCGTACCTTGTCGTATTCGGCTCCATCGGGGCCTTCACCTGCTACGCGTGGTTGCTGCACGCGGCGCCCCTGCCGATCGTGTCGACCTACGCCTACGTCAATCCCGTCGTCGCGGTCATTCTCGGCGCCCTCGTCCTCCGAGAGCCCCTCACCTGGAACATCGTCATTGGCGGCACAGTGATCGTGGCCGCTGTTGCATCGATCGTCAGTGGCGAACGCCATCGCAGCAGGTAGCCAAGAAGGCCCAGGTCCCCCAACGCAACTACAGACCAGCTCGGTTGAGACGACAGGGCCGCATCCGCCCGCACCGGTCCTCCGGCTGACCCGAAGCGGCCCCTCGCTCCGCCGAGCGGGGGGCGCTTCAAGGGTTCCGATGTCGCTCAGGACGGAGACCGGGCCGCCGCGCTCGCGCTGGCGTGCAGCCTGCGTGCGCTCAACGAGGTCTCCAAGGACGTCGGCCCCGGGCCGGCTGCCGCACGGCTCACCGCCGCCCGCTCCACCTCCACCGACCGCCAAGGCCGCGGCGCGAGTAGCGGATGCGGACGCTGCTCATCGAGACCTGGCCCAGCACCCGGAGCACCGGGCTGCCGGGCGCCGGCGCGTCCGTCGCCCGGTTCTTCACCGAGCCGAAGCCCGCCATCACGCCGTGCGTGGTCACCGACCAGCCGCGCGGCACGACCACCTCGACGTTGCCCATGTGCACGTCCACGTCCAGCACCACCTCGCGGTGCCGGCACACGGCCTCGGTGAAGTCGATGACGATGCTGCCCTTGTCGCTGCGGGCGGTCAGCTGCCGGGGCACCTCCCAGTAGCCGTCCTGCTTGAGGCTGCCCGCCAGGGTGGTCAGCTCCAGCGGGCCGCTGAGCCGGGGGTCCGCGGCCGGCAGCAGATCCACCGTCAGCGGCGCCAGTTCGGCGTACGTCTTCGCCGCGTACGCCCGCTCCACCCGCTCCTCGAGCTCCGCCAGATCGATCCGGCCGTCGCCGGCCGCCTCGCCGAGCTGCTCGACGACCTGCTCGCGGTCGTCGTGCGAGGCCCGGTGAACGGGGTCCGGAAGGTGCGCGGGGTGCTGCGGCCCGGTCATCAAGCCGTTTCCGTCCAGGTGACCGGCAGCTCGTGGACGCCGTAGATGTTCATGTCGGTCCTGAGCTTCACCTCGTCGGCGGGGATGGCGAGCTTGAGGGTCGGGAAGCGGCGCAGCAGTCCGTCGAACCCGGCGCGCATCTCGATGCGGGCCAGTTGCTGGCCGAGGCACTGGTGGATGCCGTGGCCGAAGGACAGGTGACCGCGGGCCTCGCGGTGGATGTCCAGGGTGTCGGGGTTGTCGAAGCGCCGGGGGTCGCGGTTGGCGGCCAGCATCGAGACGACGACGGTCGACCCCTCGCGGATCGTTTCACCGCCGAGTTCGATGTCCTCCGCGGCGTAGCGGTAGAGGACGTCGACGACGGACAGGTAGCGCATGAGTTCCTCGACGGCACCGGGCAGGAGTTCCGGGTTGGCGCGCAGTTCGGCCAGCTGCTCGGGGTGCTCCAGGAGCGCGAAGGTGCCCAGCCCCAGCATGTTGGCCGTGGTCTCGTGACCGGCGAGCAGCAGCAGGAAGGCCATGCCGATCAGCTCCTCGATGCTGAGGTCCTCATCGCGGGCCAGGTCGGACAGTATGTCCTCGCCGGGGGCGGCACGCTTGCTCGTGACCAGTTCGGCGAGGTAGGTGGTCATCGCGCCGTACGCGGCCATCTTCTCGTCGACCGGCTGGTCCTTGACCATGAACTTGGCGGTGTTGACCTGGAAGTTCTCCCGGTCCGCGTAGGGGACACCGAGCAGTTCGCAGATCACCAGCGAGGGCACCGGCAGCGCGAACTCCTTGACCAGGTCCACCGGCGGGGTGAGGCGCGCCAGTTCGTCCAGTTGCCGCTCGGCGATGCCGATGATGCCCTCTTCGAGCTGCTTCATCCGCCTGACGGTGAAGGCGCCGGTGAGCTTGCGCCGCAGCCGGGTGTGGTCCGGCGGATCCATGCTGATGAACAGGCCCGGCACCTGCGGGGACGGTTCGGTGATCTCGGACATGCCGGGGACCTCGAACGGCACGTGGAGAAGCCCGAGGTCCTGGCGGGAGCTGAACCGGGTGTCCGCCATGAGCTGGCGGACCGCGTCGTAGCCGGTGACGAGCCAGCCCTCGTGACCGTCGGGAAAGACCATGGGACTGACCGGGCGGGCTTCGCGCAGCCGGGTGATCTGGCGGGGCGGGTCGAAGGGGCCCGCATCGCGCTCCATGGGGAGGCCGTGCGGGATGGGAGCCGTCTGACTCATCGGGTTTCCTTTCGCGGCGGTTGTTACGGCCACACTCGCCGAGGGACCTGACACAGGACTGACACGGCTCTGACACCGACGCCTGGCCGCACCAGTTCAAGCTCCGCATTCGCTATGCCGTCGGGCCGGCCGCGCCTCGGATGACGCGATGTCCTCACTCTGCAACGATCGGCAAGTCGCATACTCGGCACGGGAAGCGGCTCCGGGGAGACGGGCCACCCCGGCCCCCGGCCACGCGTACGGCCCTTGGCCACGAGCGGACATGCGACCTCGCTCGGGGCTGACCGGGACTCGATACAGGGCCTGGCCAGCAACCACGAGACCCAAGTAGGCCCCCGCCTGTCGGCGGGGGCCTACTGCTTGCCAAGCCCTACAGGCCAGCCGGCTTACCCCCGTCCCCGTAGGGTGGGTGACCCACCGAACCAGCCCTGGATCTGCAGAGCCGACTCTGCGCCGAGCTCCTGGCTGACCACTCACTTCCAGGTCCGGGTCCCCGTACCGTGGCCGGAGGTGTCGCGGTGTCGGCCGGGTCAGCCCGTCGCGGTGGTCAGGAGACGTTCCAGAGCTGGTCGGCGACGTCGCTGCACGGCCACTGGATGATCGGGTTGCCCCAGGACATGCTGCCGCCCCGGTCGCTTATGCACATGTTCGAGTTCTTGTTGATCAGGTGGATGGGCCCGGTGTCACTGCCGCTGGTGTACCAGATCTGGTTCGCACCCCCGTGGCAGGTCCACTGCCCGAGCTGGGCCCCCGGGGCGGTGGTCCAGCCGGGCGCCTCCAGGCACATGTGGTTGGCGTTGACGAGCTCGATGCCGTCACCGGACTGCACGAAGTCCCATGCCTGGTCGGAGTTGTGGTTGCACTCCCACTGGATGGCCGGCGTCCCGTTCGCGCTGCCGCCCCCGGATATCCCGAGACAGATCCCCGACTTCTGGTTCTGCAGACCCGGCGCCGCCGCCGAGGCGCTCTGCTGTGACGCCACCGTCGACGAGAGCACCAGCACGAACAGGGCGCCCACGGTCCTGGCGGTCCGTCCGAAACTGAAGGTCTTTTGCATGTCCACTCCCCGATCATGGGCATTCACTCGAATGCGAACTGACACTCTGCCACAACCGGTGGGCCCGGCTCACCGACGTGCGGGGGGGTTCAGACGGTGCGCCGCCGGTAGTACGCGAAGGTCACGCGAGCACGATTGGGCCGGCCACCAGCCGTTGCGGTACGAGACCTCCTCGAACCCGAAGGTGTGCGTCCAGGTGAGCGGCATGGGTTCGAAGAGCACCACTACATCTGATCGGCGGCCGGGCCGGCCGTGAGTGCGGCGTCGGCAGCGTCCAGGATCTTGCCGAAGGTGTGGGCGATGACGGGTTTGGCGAGTGCGCGGGTGACGGCCGAGCCGAAGGGGAGGCGGACCTGGAAGGTGGTCGTCCATGCGACTTCGGTGCCCCCGGCGACCTCGGTGAAGGTCATGCGGCCGAGCTCGTGCCGGGACGGCGGGAAGCTGCGTTCGACGGTGTAGTCGAAGTCGTACGGCGGGTTGTAGCCGGTGACCCGCTCGCGGAACCAGCCGATCGCCCAGGTGTGCAGCCGGACCGCGCCCACTCCGTACGGCGCACCCGCGCCCGGCCGGGCCAGTCGCGCCCTGAGGATGAGCGGGGAGCGGGTGTAGTTGGTGGTCGTGGCGCACCAGTCGAACACGTCCGCGATCGGCGCTGCGATGACACGTCGAACGGTCAAGGTCTCCATCTTCGCTCTTCTCCTGTCCGGTGGTGGCGCGGAACGACGGCCGCGCTCGGCAGGTAGACGGCGCACCGCCCGGGAACGTGACGACGTCGATGGTGATGCGCGTCACGCTGCGGTGAACTCGGCTGCCGCGCGAGGGGCGTCCCCGAGCGCTACGACCCGGCTGCCACCGCAAGAGCGGTGCGGGAGTCCCTGCCTGCCGAGTAGGCCTCAGGTGGTGGCCGGGATCGTCGGGGGGTGCGCAGCCGATACCCGGTGGTGAAGGACCGCTCCGGGACCCGGTCGGTGACAGCCGCCACCGAGGCCGCGTAGGATCACCGCACGGCACTCGCCTCGTCGAGCCTCCCACACCGCTCCGAGGGCACGACTTCTTACATGATTGATGGAGCATCACTTTGACCGCCAACGACGGCTTCCGCACCCAACGGCGTTGGACGGCATGCCTGGTGGCAGTCGCCGGAATGACCGCGGCCGTGCTGTCCGCCTGCGCCTCCACGGCGACGACCACCACCGCACCGCCCCGTGCCACCGAGACGACAGGTACCGGCGAGTCGGCCGGTGCCGCCAAGGTGAGCCTGCCTCCGGTCCACGCCGGCTTCGACTACCAGATCGGCGACCCGTACACCCCGCCGCCCGGCGTGGCGATCGTCAGCCGGGACCACACGGCCTCCCCGGCAGCCGGGATGTACAACGTCTGCTACGTGAACGCATTCCAGGCCCAGCCGGACGAGCAGGGCCAGTGGCCCGCCGACCTGTTGCTGCACGACGCGCACGGTCAGGTGGTCGTCGACTCCGACTGGAACGAGGCTCTGCTGGACATCAGCACGACCGACCGGCGCGCCCGCGTGGCGGCCAGGGTCGACCAGTGGATCGACGAATGCGCCGGGAAGGGCTTCAACGCCGTCGAGCTCGACAACTACGACAGCTACACCCGCTCGAACGGCACGCTCACCGCCGCCGACGCCGAGGCGTTCATCACCCTGCCAGCCGCACACGCCCATGCGCGCGGCCTGGCCGTCGGCCAGAAGAACAGCGCGGACCTCGCGGGTGACAGGTCCCGGACCCACCTGGACTTCGCCGTTGCCGAGGAGTGCGCCGAGTACGACGAGTGCGGCACGTACGCTTCCGCGTTCGCCGATCACGTCCTCGTGATCGAGTACACCGACCAGGGCCTGCGCAGCGCGTGCTCCGCCTTCGGCAGCCGGCTCAGCATCGTCCGCCGGGACAAGGGCGTGACCGCGCCGGACCACAACGACTATGTCCGCCGGACGTGTTGAGCCGTCTCTTGAGCTTGATCCGCTTTGACGGACACCCCTGAGTTCGACGCCGGCCAGCCTTCGCCGACTCCGAGACCCGCTTCCCTTTGGACACCGGTTTCACCACCCGGAGCGACGAGGCGCCGACCTGTGCCGCATCATGGAGCAACGGTGTTGATGCATGCACGACTTGACGTACAGTCATGCACTTCTGCGACACGGCGCGCGTGCGTGTCCACTTTGACTTTCGAACCAGTTCGGCCGCTTCCAGTACCCAGCCCAGAGCTCCCAGGTCCAGCGGGCCGGCCAGGCGCAGGCCGAGCACGACTTCGTCCAGAAGCTGCTGGCGATGAGTTCGTGTAGGCGCCTTCGCCCTCGAAGTCCTGCTGCCAGACCAGGTTTCCGCTGCAGCCGTAGCCTCCTGCGTGGGCGGTGCCCGAGATGCCTGTCACCAGACCGGCCGCCAGCACGGCCGATGCGCCGACCCCGGCCAGGCGCCGCTTCAGCCCGGACTCCCTCATGTCCATCGCCTCCTGCTTCCTCCGCTTCCCCGGAAAGGACGCCTTTCCTGGACGAGAACCATCGTCGACTGCCGCAGCCGCCGATCCCATGGCGTTGACTTGCCGCTCGTCTGGTCTTTCGTCACCGCGATGGTCTACGGTCATGGGTTGACCGGCGGCACGGGAACCACGGGCCGCCGGCCGTGTCTGACGACTGTCGGCGGGGGATGCACATGCCTGGGCAGTTCGGGGAAGCACTCCGGCGCCACCGGTTGCGGGCCGGTCTCACACAGGAGGAGCTTGCGGAGCGGTCCGGTGTGTCCGTGCACGCGATCAGCGTGCTGGAGGCCGGCCGGCGGAGCCCGCGGCTGTCCTCCGTGTCCAGACTCGCCGCGGGTCTCGGCCTGGAGCCGGCCGACCAGGAGCAGCTGATCGCGGCGGCCCGCAGGCCGGATGCTCCCGCCGCCCCGGCCGCTGGCACCGACAGTCCGGCAGACCGACCGCAGCACCGCACCGCACCCTGCCAACTGCCGTACGACACCCGGCTGTTCACCGGTCGCACCCGGGAGCTGGAGCAGCTGCTCCGGGTGGCCGAAGGAGCACCCGCGGGCAGCCACGCGGGAATGGTGGTGGTCTCCGCGATCGACGGGATGGGAGGCGTCGGAAAGTCCGCGCTGGCCGTCCACACCGCCCACCGGGTTCGCGCCCACTTCCCCGACGGCCAGCTGTTCATCGACCTGCACGGCCACACCCCCGGCACCGCACCGCTCACCGCCGAGGACGCCCTGGGCCTGCTGCTGCGCTCTCTCGGCGTACCTCCGCAGCAGATCCCCCGGGATCCGGGCGAGCGCGCCGCGTTCTACCGTGACCGCCTCGCCGGGACCCGCACCCTGGTCCTCCTGGACAACGCTGCCAACGCTGCCCAGGTCCGGCCCCTGCTGCCCGGCATGCCCGGCTGCCTGGTCCTGATCACCAGCCGCACGCACCTCGCCGGCCTCGACGACGCACACCTCCTCGCGCTCGACGTCCTGCCCGGCCCCGAGGCCATCGCCCTGCTGCACGAGGCCGCCGGCCCCGGCCGCATCCCCGCCGACCACCCGGCGACCGCCGACCTGGTCGACCTCTGTGCCCGCCTCCCCCTGGCCATCCGCATCTCCGGCGCCCGGCTGCGCCACCACCGCGCGCTGCGGGTGGCGGACCTGGTCGAGCAACTACAGGACGAACACAGCCGCCTGGACCACCTCCAGGACGAGGACCGCAATCTGACGGCCGTCTTCGACGCCTCCTACGCCGCCCTGTCCGACGCCGAACAGCAGCTCTTCCTCCACCTGGGCCAGATCCCCGGACCGGACTTCGACCCCTTCGCCGCCGCCAACCTGGCCGGCACCGACCACCGCACCGCCGAACGCCTCCTGGAGTCGCTGCTGGACCACAACCTCCTCATCCAGCACACGCCGGGTCGCTACCGCTTCCACGACCTCGTCGGCCTCTACGCGCGCACCCGGCGCGACCGGCTCGGGAGGGAGGAATCCGAGGCCGCCCTGGAACGGCTGCTGGACTACTACCAGCACACCGCCCGAAGAGCCGACCACCACCTCGCCCGCCGCAGCAGACCCGGATCGCCGGCACTCCCCACGGCGCCCGTCACCGCACCGCAACTGGCCGACCGGGACGCCGCCCTGACCTGGATGCGCGCCGACCGCGACAACCTGACCGCCGCCGTCACCCATGCCACCGCCGACGCCCGGCACTCACACGCCGTCGCGCTCACCGCCGCCCTGGCCACCGTCCTGCTCCTGGACGGCCCCTGGACGCAGGCCGCCGGGCTGCACCAGTCCGCGGCAGCCGCCGCACACGCACTGGGAGACCGCAACGGCGAGGCGGCGGCCCTCTGCGACCTGGGCCGCACGTACCACGCGACCGGGGACTACCACGCCTCGGCCGAACTGTACGAGCGGGCGCTGGCCATCTACCAGGACATCGGCGACCGCCGCGGCGAGGCGGCCGGCCTGCACGAGCTCGGCCGCATCCGCGTCCTGACCGGGGACTACGACGCGGCGGCCGAACTGCACGAGCTGGCCCTGGTGATCTTCCAGGACCTCGGCGACCGCCTCGCCGAAGCACGAACGCTGTGCGATCTGGGCCGCGCGCGCCATTCGACGGGCGACTCCCCTGCAGCCATCTCGCTGATGGAGCGGGTCCTGGCGCTGTACCGGTCATGCGGTGACCGCCGGGGCGAGGCAGGCGCCCTCCACGACCTGGGCTACGTGCTGCACGAGACCGGTGACTACCCGGCCGCCGCGAAGCTGCACCAACAAGCCCTGACGATCTACCGCAGCATCGGCAGCCGCCAAGGCGAGGCCATCATCCTGTGGAACCTCGGCCGCGCCCGGCACGCGACCGGGGACTTCCCGGCAGCCGCCGAACTGCACGAGCAAGCCCTGACGATCTACCGCAGCATCGGCAGCCGCCAGGGCGAGGCCGACGCACTCCAGGGCCTGGGCCGCGTACGGCACGCGACCGGGGACTTCCCGGCAGCCGCCGACCTCTACCGGCAGGCCCTGACGATCTACCAGGGCATCGGCAGCCGCCCCGGCCAGGCCGAACTTCTCACCAACCTGGGCGCGTTGGTCGCGGACACCACCGGCCCTCGCGAAGCCCTGCCTCTCTACCAGGAGGCCATGCGGCTCGCCCGCCAGATCCACAGCCCCCTCGACGAGGCCAGGGCCCTGGAAGGCACCGCCCACTGCTCCGCGCAATTCGGCGACCGCGACACCGCACTCACCGACCTCCGGCAGGCCGTGGCCATCTACCGACGCATCGGCGCCCCCCAAGCCCCGGCCGCCGCCGCCCGCCTCACCGCCTGGGAGACCACCGATCTCCGCGCCGACCCACCCCGAGCGCTCACGGCAACCCTCGCTCAGCCGACCGCCACGTCCCCGCGGTCGAAGCATCGTTCACGGCACCGCCCCGGCTGAGCCCGCACTCCACCGCTGCTCCCGGCCGGCACCTCACCGACCTGCTACCGTGCCGGCGCCCGCGCGAAGACGAAGAGGTGTGCGATGAGTTCCCTGCCCCTGTCCGGCCCGCTGGTCACCGTCGAGTGGCTGGCCGGCCACCTCGGCCACCCCGACCTGGTGGTGCTCGACGCCAGCGTCGGCGCCGCCCGGGGCGCCGGGACGGCGATCGCCGGCGCCCGGGTGTTCGACATCGACGGGGTGATGTCCGACCACGACGACCCGCGCCCGCACACCATGCCCGGTACCGAGCAGTTCGTCCGCGAGATGCGGGCCCTGGGCGTCAACGACCGCTCCACCGTGGTGGTGTACGACGCCGTCGGCGTCTACTCCAGCGCACGGGCCTGGTGGATGCTGCGCTCGATGGGCTTCGACCGGGCCGCCGTCCTCGACGGCGGCCTGCCCGCCTGGACGGCCGCCGGCCACCCGTGCCGCCCGTTCGACCAGGAATCGCCCGCCCCGGGCGACTTCACCGCGCGGCCCCGCACCGGGCTGCTCGTCGACAGCGACACCGTGCGGACGGCACTCGCTGACGAGGCCTCGGCCGTTCTCGACGCCCGCTCCCGGGGCCGGTACGCGGGCACCGAGTCCGAGCCCCGGCCCGGCCTGCGCGGCGGCCACATGCCCGGCGCCGCCAACCTGCCGTTCACCGAACTGCAGGCCGACGGCCGGATGCTGCCCGTCGAGGAGCTCCGCTCCGCCTTCGCCGAGGCGGCCGGCGGCCGCGAGCGGCTGCTGTTCAGCTGCGGCTCCGGCGTCACCGCCTGCGTGCTCGCCCTCGGCGCCGAGCTGGCCGGCTACCGCGACCTCGCGGTGTACGACGGCTCCTGGAGCGAGTGGGGCCTGCCCTCCGATCTGCCGGTCGTGACCGGCACCGATCCCGGCGAGGAGTAGCACCCGGCACCGAGATCCGTTGCATTTGTGATCACCTACCGGGCAGCCGGCTCCGTGAAAGCGCGAGGGCTGTGGTGGCCGCGATGTCACGGCGTCAAAAAGACGTGTGGTTGACCGGTTCGGGGGACGGGAGTTCCGCCCGGAGCCGTTGGAGCAAGGCCCTTGCTGCCGTGCCGGCAGGGCCGTCGCTGCGCCAGGTCAGCGCGATCCGGCCGCGCGGCTGCGGGGCGACCAGTTCCAGCGAGCGCAGGCCCAGCGCAGTCGCCGCGCCGTCCGGGAGGGCCGGCAGCACGGCTACGCCGAGTCCGCGGACGGCCAGTTGGGCGAGCAGGTACGGGGTAGCCGCCTCGAAGGCGATGCGCGGCTGGAAACCCGCGGCGGCGCAGGCCCGGTCGAGGACACCGCGCAGGCCGGTGCCGCGCGGCAGGGTGATCAGCGGGCGGTCGCGCAGGGCGGCCATCGGGATCTCGGTGCCCTCGGTGCACGCGACCAGCGGGTCCTCCGGGGCGAGGACGGCAACCAGCGGGGTGTCGATGATGATCTGGTGCGACAGGCCCGGCGATGATTCGGCGTCCGTCAAACCGACCAGCGCGAAGTCGAGTTCGCCGCTGTACAGCGCGGCGTGCATCCGCTCGGAGGTGTCCTCGCTGAGGGTGATCTCGATCTGCGGGTGCTCGTCGTGGAAGTCGGCGAGCACCGAGGCCACGTCGAGCTCGTGGGTGGCGGTGCCGGGAACCAGACCGATTCGGACTCGGCCGCGCAGCAGCCCGGTGAATTCGTCCACCGCCTGCCGGACGCCGTCGAACGCGGCGATCGCGGCACGTGCGTACGGCAGGACGGCCCGCCCGGCCTCGGTGACGGTCACCGAGCGGCCGGAACGATCCAGCAGCTGTTGCCCGAGTTCCCGCTCCAGTTGCCGGATCTGATTGCTGATTCCCGGTTGGGCGAGCCGGAGCCGGGCGGCGGCCCGGGTGAAGTTGGCTTCCTCCACCACGGCAACGAAGTACTGCAGCTGACGGAATTCCATAACTGCTGATTCTAGTTACGAGACCTGCGAAGTATTGGACCTATAGCAGAGCGTGCTGGCATGCTGAAGCCATGGGGAACGCCAACCACCGGAATTCGCAAGAATTACCCACATTCCACGGCCCGGTCTTTCGCCCGGGCGATGCCGGGTACGACGACGAGGTCTCCGGCTTCCAAGCGGCCTACAGCCACCAGCCGTTGCTGGTGGTCGGTGCGGCAGACGCCGACGACGTCCGCGCGGCCGTGTCCTACGCGGCGAGTGAGGACCTGCCGGTCGCGGTCCAGTCGACCGGGCACGGCCTGTCGGTGGCCGGCCAGGACGCGGTGCTGATCAGCACCCGCCGGCTGACCGAGCTGACGATCGACCCCGACAGGGGAACTGCCCGGATCGGCGCCGGAGTTCGGGCCGCCGAGCTGATCGCGGCCGCCGGCGAGCACGGGCTGGCCCCGCTCAACGGCTCCTCGTCGACCGTCGGCGTCGTCGGCTACACCCTCGGCGGCGGAATCGGTCTGATGGCCCGGCAATTCGGCTACGCGGCCGACCACGTGCGGGCGATCGAGATCGTCACCGCCGACGGCGAGCTGCGCCGGCTCGAACCGGGCGACGAGCTGTTCGGCGCGGTCCTGGGCAGCGGCGGCAACTTCGGTGTCGTCACCGCCCTGGAGACCAACCTTGTCCCGGTCCGCACCATCTTCGGCGGCCAGTTGGTCTTCGACACGCCGCTGGTCGAACAGGCGGTGGAGACCTGGCGGCAGTGGAGCGCCACGGTTCCGGACGAATTGACCTCCTCGGTCACCTTGATCGGCTTCCCCGACATTCCGCCGGTCCCCGCCCCGATGCGCGGCCGGTACGTGGCGTCCGTCCGGATCGTCTACAACGGACCGGCCGAGGAGGGCGAGCGCCTGGTCGCACCGCTGCGCGCGGTCGGCGACCGGATGATCGACGCCCTGCAGACCCTCCCGTACACCCAGTGCGCGGCGATCCACCAGGACCCGGCCGACCCGCACCCGTACGCCGCGACCAACGCGCTGCTCGGGGAGTTCCCGGCGGAGGCGGTGCGCGCGGTGCTGGACGTGGCCGGCCCGACGTCCCCGGTGCCGTGCCTGGTGGACATCCGCCACCTGGGCGGCGCGCTGCGCACCGCCGGGCCGGGCGGGATCGCGGTGGACCACCGCGAGGCGGAGTACGCCGTCCGGGTGATCTCCTCGCCGGGCTTCGGCGGGGTCGGCCCGGACGCGATCCGCGAGCGGCACGCGCTGCTGCGCGAGGCCCTCGCGCCGTGGACGCTCGGTCACAGCCTGGCCTTCCTCTACGGCGACGGCGAGCACGCGGACGAGGCGCAGACCCGCTTCGGCTACCAGGCGACCACCTACGAACGACTGGCCGCGCTGAAGGCCGCGCACGATCCCCGGAACCTGTTCCGGTTCAACCGCAACATCCGCCCCGAGTCGAAGTCCGCCGAGGCGGACGGCGGCCCCGGCGCCGAGTGACACCGGGCGGTCGGCCGGAGAACCGCCGGTACTCCGGCCGGCCGCCGCACGACAGGAGAGCAGCATGGACATCCGAAGCGCGATCGCGGCCGAGCGCCGGGAGTTGGCCGACGTCCTGGACGGACTGTCGCCCGAGCAGTGGGACGCGCCGACGCTGTGCGAGGGGTGGCGGGTCCGCGAGGTCGCGGCCCACATGTCAGTGGGGTTCCGCTACTCGTTCCCGCAGCTGGCGCTCGACCTGGTGAAGGCCGGAGGCAATCTGAACCGGATGGGCGACCGGGTCGCCCGCCGGGATGCGGCCGCCATGACCGAACGCCAGATGGCCGCCACTGTGCGGGACAACGCGGACCATCCGTGGACTCCCCCGGTCGGCGGGATCACCGCGGCCCTGGGCCACGACGTGATCCACGGCCTGGACATCACGGTGCCGCTGGGCTTGGACCGCAAGGTGCCGCTGGAACGGGTCGAGGCCGTCCTGGCCGGCGTGGGCACCAGGACGCTCAAGTTCTTCGGTGCCAAGCTCGACGGGGTCCGGCTGACCGCCGACGATCTCGACTGGTCCTTCGGGTCCGGCGCCCCGGTGTCCGGCTGCGCGCAGGACCTCCTGCTGGTCGTGTACGGCCGCAAGGTGCCCGCTGGTCGCCTCAGCGGCGAGCTGGCCGCCCGCTTCGCCGCGGCCTGACCCCTCCGGCCGGCCCGCGCCATCCGCGCCGCCGCCACAGACTGACTGTCCGCCAACCCCAGAGGCCGGCAGTCGGGCCGTTCCGCCCGTACGGACCCCCGTGGTACGGGCGGAACGGCTTTTCCGCGTCCGGCGTCAGGCATCCGGAGTGCCACCCGATCAGGACGCCAAGACGTTCAGCCCGCCACCGGCTCCGGTGCCCGTCCGGCCGACCGACCCGGCGCGAAGACCCGCCAGAACCAGGCCTGGGCGAAGGCCACCGCGACCAGCGCCGGCAGCACCGTCACCGCCAGCAGGGTGAGTGTGGAGGAGGCCGCGACGGCGTCGCCGAGGCTCAACTCCCCCACCCCCGAGCGGGTCGCCAGGGCCGTGGTTCCGTTGGCGATGCCGACACTGACCGGCAGCGCGATGAGCGGGGCCGCACCGCGCGCCAGCGCCCGGACGGTCTTCCCGTTGGCGTGGTCCCGTCCGGAGCCGAGCACCGCGATCGCCGGGAAGAGCCCGTTGATCGCCACCGCCACCTTCGCGTCGCAGCTCACCAGGCCGATGACCGCGGTGAGCAGGATCAGTCCGGCCAGCGCCAGGGTGAGCTGCTTGGCCAGCCGGTCCGCCCGCTCGCCGAGCGGGTTGTCGCCCCCGGCTGACAGAGCCGTGAAGAAGATGCCCTGCCGCAGGCTCGCCAGCACCAGGACGGCCGCGCTGCCCAGCGTGAACGGGTGCAGCAGGTCGCCGAGGGTCGCGGTGGGCTGCCCGCCGCCGCCGATGGACAGCCCGCGGATCAACACCGAGAGCACCACGCCCCAGCCGGCCGCCAGCACCAGGCTGGCGACGGGCAGCACGGCGTCCCAGGCCCGACGCCAGCCGGCGCCCGGGTGCGCGGAGCGGAACCAGAGCGCGGCGTCGCGCAGGAACCAGGCGAGCAGCAGCAGGGTCACCGGGATCCGCAGACCGGCCAGCAACTTCCCTTCCAGCAGGGGCAGGGCGCCGAACAGCAGACCGACGAAGGCGACCAGCCACACCTCGTTCGCCAGGAACAGCGGCACGACGAGGCGGCGCATCCGCGCGCGGTCGGCCTCGTCACGGGCGAACGGGATCAGCATGCCGACGCCGAAGTCCGCGCCCTCCAGGGTCAGATAGCCGACCAGGAGCAGGCCGACCAGCGCGTACCAGAAGATGTCCATCAGCAAGTCTCCGTCAACCGGGCGTGTGGGGCAGGATCAGTAGGTGTGCGGAACACTCGTCCCCCCTGGTCCGCCCGCTCCGACGGCCACGGGCGTGCCGCCGTCCGGCCGACGTCCGTCCACCGGGAAGAGGTCGTCGGCGGCGAGCAACCCGCCGTCCGGGCCGAGCAGGGCGTAGCGGCGCAGTAGCGAGACGTCGACGACCGCCAGGACGGTCAGGACGACGGTGAAGGCGATGTACGAGGTGAGCATCCCTCCCCACGACACGTCGCCGATCGCCTGCTTGACGGTGAGTTCGCCGGTGACCATCCAGGGCTGGCGGCCGACCTCACGGGTGAGCCAGCCGCAGATCAGGCCCAGCGGGGCGAGCGGCAGCAGGATCACGGCCAGCCGGAGCCGGAAGGTCCTGGCGGGCAGTGGCTTGCCGCCGCCCCGCGCCGCAGTGGCCGGGATCCAGCCGAGCAGCAGCACCAGGACGCCGATCACCATCATCAGGTTGGACGGACCGGTGATCCAGGACGGGGGCGCCCAGTCGCCGACCCCGTGCAGGGCCTCGGCCGCGGCCTTGGCCTTCTCCACCTCGTCGTGCTCGCCGGTGAGGATCCCGAACTTGGCCGGCTGGTAGTCCTTCAGCGGCCCGTAGGACGCGAAGCCAACCACGATCGCCACGAAGGCGCCGATCGTGGCCAGCAGCGAGCCTTGCACCAGGGTCGGGCGGAAGAACTCCACCTCCCGGCCCCGGCGGATGTGGTAGGCGCTGACGGCGGCGAGGAACAGCCCCGCCAGCACGGACACCGCACCTGCGATGTGCGCCAGGGCGATCCAGGTGGCCTCGTTGGTGAGGACCGCGAACCAGTCCGTCACCTCGGCCGCACCGTTGCGCATCTCGTAGCCGACCGGCTTCTGCAGGAAGCCGTTCACCACCATGATCCAGAATGCCGAGGCGTACGCGGTCAGGGCGACCAGCCAGATCAACACGGCGTGCACGCGGGCCGGCAGCCGGTTGAAGCCGAACGCCCACAGGCCCAGGAAGGTCGACTCGAGGAAGAACGCGACAATGGCCTCCACCGCCATCGGCGCCCCGACGATGTTGCCCATGACGTGGGACAACCCGGACCAGTTGAGCCCGAACTGGAATTCCTGGGCCAGGCCGCTGATGATGCCGAGCGCGTAGTTGATGACGTAGAGACCGCCCCAGAAGCGCACCCGGCGCATCCGGGTCGCGCGCAGCTCCGGGTCGGTGGTGCGCAGCCCCCTGGTCTGCATGCACGCAACCACCGTGACCAGCCCGAGGGTGAGGGCGACGAACAGGAAGTGCAAGGTCGCTGTGGTCGCGAACTGCAGTCGCGCCAGATCAACTTCCGTCACGTGTCATTCTCCGATGAACGGGTTCCCACCTGCGAGCGGCGGGCGAACCTGGCCGCGTCGCGCACGAACGTCGTTGCGGCTAATGGTTTTTGAGATCTCGTCATATCAATACGGTACGCGTGTAGGAGACCAGGGCGCGGGCCGCGGGGCCGAGACCGCCGCCGGGCCGCCAGGCGATCGCGAGCCGGGCGCGCAGGTGTGGGCTGGGGATCCGCACCGGGTGCAACTGATCCGCGTTGGCGCTGACGAACGGCTCGGGCAGGATCGCCACCCCGAGACCGCGCGAGGCGAGTTGGGCCAGCACCCGCGGGTCGCTCGCCTCGAAGGCGATCCGGGGGCTGATGCCCGCAGCTGCCCAGGCCGCGTCGGAGGCCGCCCGCAGGCCGCTGCCGGCGGGCAGGCACATCAGCGCGTGGTCCTGCAGCTCGTCCACGGTGACGGTGCTCCGCTGGGCCAGCGGATGGTCGTGGCTGACCGCGCCGACCAGCGGCTCGTCGGCGATGACCTGCACGTCCAGCCCGGGCGGAGGGTCGGCGGACAGGCCGATGATGGCGACATCGACCCGGCCGGCACGGGTGGCCTCCACCAGTTGCTCGGTGCTGCCCTCGGACAGGGATATCTCGACAGCGGGGTACTTCTCGCTGAAGTCGGCGATCACCTCGGGCAGGCTGAGTGACAGCGAGGAGGCCACCGAGCCGACCGTGACCTGGCCGTGGACCACACCGGTGAGGTCGTCCACGGCGTTGCGCAGGCTGTCGGCGGCGGCCAGCACGACGCGCGCGTGCGGCAGCGCGGCCAGGCCGTACTCGGTCAGCTGCACCGAACGGCCGCTTCGGTCCAGCAGGTTCTGGCCGAGCTCCCGTTCCAGTCTCCGCACCTGCGCGCTCACGCACGGCTGGGTCACGTAGACCCGGGCGGCGGCCTTGGTGAAGCTGCCTTCTTCGGCAACGGCAACGAAGTACTCCAACTGACGCAACTCCATGCCGCGAGTCTAGGCATCCGGTTCGTCAATATCACTGGTTTTTATGGGACTTGAGTTTGATCCGGGTTCGGTGTCGAAAGTCGCGCGTCGCCCGTCCGTGGGAGGACGGGCGACGCGCGCCGCGGGCCGCGGGCCGCGGGCCGCGGTCAGGACGCGACCGGTTCGAGCCTCCCGCCGAGCCGCTGCAGCCGGCCTGCCAGGTAGAGATCCCGGCAGTACCGGCGGCGCACCTTGCCGCTGGTGGTCTTCGGCAGGTTGCCGCGGCGGATCAGCACCACCTCGTCGAGGTCGATCCGGTGGTTGCGCCGCACCGCCTCGCGCACCGCGGCCACCATCTCGTCCTCGGCCATCCGCTTCAGCACGGCGGTGTCGGCCTCGACCACGACGACCACGGCCTCGCGCTCGCCGTCCTCCACCGGGAACGCGGCAGAGGACGCCGGGCGCAGCAGCGGATGGCTGGATTCCACCGTCCGTTCGATGTCCTGCGGGTAGTGGTTGCGGCCCTTGATGATGATCAGGTCCTTCAGGCGGCCGGTGACGTACAGCTCGTCGCCGCGGACGAAGCCCATGTCCCCGGTGCGCAGGTAGGTCACGGCGCCCTCCTCACCCGTGATCCGGGCGCGGAAGACCCGCTCGGTCTCCTCCTCGCGGCCGATGTAGCCGGCCGTCACGCACGGGCCGTCCACCCAGATCTCGCCCACCCGGTCGGAGCCGACGGCCCGCCCGGTGGCCGGGTCCACGATCCGTACCCGGGTGTCGCCGACCACGGTCCCGCAGCTCACCACGGAAGCGGTGGGCCGGTCCTCGCCCCGCTCGTCCGCGGCGGGCACCGGCACCACCCGGCCGGTGCGCAGTGCCTCGGCGTCGAGCCGCAGGGCGGCCGCCCGGATCTCGGGCGGGCAGCCGGCCACCTTGAGCGTGTTCTCGGCCAGGCCGTAGGCCGGAGCCATGGCCGCCGGGGGCAGTCCGTACTCGGCGAACGCCTCGGTGAAACGTTCCACCGTCGCCGCGCGCACCGGCTCGGCACCGTTGATCGCCACCCGCCGGTGCGAGAGGTCGACCGGGTGCCGGGGCCCACCACTGCGCACGACCAGGTCGTAGGCGAAGTTCGGCGCCGCGGTGTGCGTGCCCCGGAAGCGCGAGAGTGCCTCCACCCACCGGGCCGGGCGGCGGATGAACGCCTCCGGGCCCATCAGGTAGGCCGGGTGGCCGGACCACAGGGGCAGCACCACACCGAGCATCAGGCCCATGTCGTGGAAGAACGGCAGCCAGGAGACCATGACGCCGTCGTCGCCGACCGGCCACAGGGCGTCGGTCTCCTCGGCGTTGGCCCAGAAGTTGGCGTGGGTGACCATCACGCCCTTGGGCGAGCCGGTGGAGCCGGAGGTGTACTGCAGCAGGGCCACGTCGGACAGGCTCACCCCGGGCAGCCGGGCCGGCTCTCCGGAGGCGGGCAACTCGTCGGTGGCGATCAGTTCGAGCCCGGCGAGGTCGGGCAGGCCGCCGAAGTCCGCGAGCACCTGCTCACGCACGGCACGGGTGGTGAGCACCAACGTGGTGCCCGCGTCGTCGGCG
Source organism: Kitasatospora cystarginea (assembly GCF_039533515.1). Taxonomy (NCBI): domain Bacteria; kingdom Bacillati; phylum Actinomycetota; class Actinomycetes; order Kitasatosporales; family Streptomycetaceae; genus Kitasatospora; species Kitasatospora cystarginea. Next base: position 58,292 of record NZ_BAAATR010000037.1, read on the forward strand.
ATCCCGCGGAGCCGCTGCACGCCGTACTCGCGGGTCGGCACCTGGACCGGTGCTCCCTGGAGTCCGGCCGTGGCGCAGGCCAGCCAACCCCGGATGAACTCCAGGCAGGTGGGGTACATCAGCACCGCGCTGGGCGTGCTGCCGGCCAGCCGCGCGAGGGCAGCGGCCCGGCCCCGCACGGCGTCGTGCAGTTCCCGGTAGGTGGTCTGCTCGCCCGGTTCCTCGCCGTTGACGAGGTGGACGTAGGCGACCTGGTCCGGGGTCTCCTCGGCCCTGCGGGCGAGGATCTCGGTGAGTGGCGACGGGCGTCGTCCGGTTCTGGTTCCAGTACTCATGGCCGTCCGTTCGTCGTGGGCTTGCGTCCGCCGGCTGACCGGAGGCGGCCGTCAGCCGAGGTCGGTCAGGCCCGCGCGGGACGCGTTGACGAGGGCGGCCATGTTGCCGGGGGGCTGGCGGTTCTCGTGCATCAGCTGGTGCGCGTCACCGATCTTGTCGAAGGTGAACGGGTCGGACAGGCAGGGGTCGACCAGCCCGGCCGAGACCAGCTGGATCATGGCGCGCACCTGCGACGGGTTGAAGCCGTGGGAGCCCTGGAGGCGCTTCTGGCGCATCCACAGGAAGCGCAGGTCGACGTCGGCCGCGTAGCCGGAGGTGCCACCGCAGATGACCACCATGCCGCCGGTGTCGCACAGGTACATCGAGGTGGGGATGGTGTCCTGGCCGCTGTGCTCGAACACGATCCTCGGCGCGCGCCGCTCGCCGAGCTCCTGCCAGAAGGCCTTGCCGAAGGCACGGACCTGGCCCATCCACTCACCGTAGGCGGGGTCCATCAGGTCGGGCATCCGGCCCCAGTGGGTGAACTTGGTGCGGTCGATGTAGCCGACCGCACCGAGCTTGCGGCAGTACTCGCCGCGCTCGTCGCTGGAGACCACCGCGACCGGCAGGCCGCCGGCGTTGCGCACCAGCTGGATGGCGATCGAGCCGAGGCCGCCCGCGCCGCCCCAGACCAGCACCGGGTCACCGGGCTGGACCGTGTTGCCCGCCCAGCCGAAGAGCTGGCGGTAGGCGGTGGCGCCGGTCAGGATGAACGAGGCCGCCGACTCCCAGGTCAGGTTCTTCGGCTTCGGGTGGCACTGGAAGTCCTGCACCAGCGCGAACTGGGCGAAGGAGCCGAAGTTGGACTCGAAGCCCCAGGCCTTGGTGCTGTCGGCCATGGTCGGGTCGGTGCCCAGGCGGATGTCCTCGGCGTGCTCGTCCCACTGCCCGCCCGAGAGCACCACGTGGTCGCCGATCTTGACTCCGGCCACGTTCTCGCCGACCGCGAAGACCACGCCTGATCCCTCGGACCCGCCGATGTGGAAGTTCTCCGGCTCGCCCGCCTTCTGCCGGGCGCGGATGACGTCGAGCGGGAAGCCCAACCCGGCCCAGACGTTGTTGTAGTTGATGCCGGCCGCCATCACCCACACCAGCACCTGGCCGGGCCCCGGCTTGGGCGTGTCGATCACCTCGACGGCGAAGGACTTGATCGGCTCGCCGTAGCGGTCCGGGCGGATCAGGTTGGCGTACATCTTCTCGGGCACCTCGCCGAGCGGGGGCATCTCGCCGAGCTCGTAAAGGGACTTCACCATGGTTGTTGCCTCCTGCTGTTGGTGGTCCGGCCCCGGGCACGCGTGCGGGCGTGCCCGGGGAGGGATGCGTCAGTTCGCGGGTACCGGAAAGGCGGTGCGCCGGAACGGGTAGCCGGGCACGGCGGTCTTCCGGGGGGTCTGCGGCGCGTGGAGTTCCGGCCAGGCCACGTCGGCCCCGGCCGCCCACAGGCCGCCCAGCGCGGCCAGCAGGATCTTCACGTCCGAGGTCGGGTCGGTCGGGTGCGGCAGCGCCTGAAGGATCTCGTGCTCCTCGCGCAGTTGCGGGTGGCGGCGGGCAAGTGAGGACAGGCTCGTGCCGGGGCCGCATTCGACCAGGACGCTGTGCGGGATCGCTGCCAGCGTGTCGAGCACCTCGTGGTAGCGGACGGTCCGGCGCATATGGTCGCGCCAATAGCCGGGGGTGGCGATCCGTGCGGGCTCGACCCAGGTGCCGGTGGTGTCCGAAATGACCGGGACGGACGGCTCGTTGAGCTCGATGCCAGCCACGAACGCCTCGAACTCGTCCAGCACCGGGTCGACCAGCGAGGAGTGCCCGGCACCGGGGATCTTCAGCAGCCGGACCTCGTGGCCGGCCGCCGCGGCCTCCTCGACGAACTGCTCGACCAGGTCCTTCGGGCCGGAGACCGACACCTGGTCCGGTCCGCTGATCGCGCCGATGCCCACGCCCTCCGGGAGCAGCGGGAGCAGGTCGGCCTCGGGCAGTCGGACCGCCGCCATGGCGCCGGGCTTCAGACCGGCGAGCAGTTCGGTGCGCTTGCCGACCAGCTTGATCGCGTCGGGGAAGGAGAACACCCCGGCCACACAGGCGGCCGCGTAGGCACCGAGGCTGTGCCCGACCACTGCGCTGGGGCGCACGCCCCAGCGCGCGAAGGCACGGGCGAGGGCGTACTCGACCACGAACACGCCGGTCTGGGCGATGATGCCGAGCGCCAGCTCCTTGCGCACCCGCTCCTCGTCGTCGGGCGCGGGGTCGACCAACCGGCGCGGGTCCAGGCCCTGTTCGGCGAGGACGTGCTCGGAGCAGGCGTCGATGTCGACACGGAACCGGGCGTCGGTACGGTAGAGCTCGCGGGTCATTCCCAGGTGCTGGCCACCGTTGCCGGGGAAGGTGAAGACCACCGGCGGCGCCTCACGCCGCGTCTTCCGGGCGGCCCGGCCCGGGGCCTTCGCGGTCTCCAACTCCTCGACCGCCTCGGCGGCGGTGCGGGCCACCACGTAGCGGCGGTGCGGGTGGGCCGTCCGGCCGGTCTGCAAGGTCCAAGCGGCGTCCGGGAGCTCGGCGTCCCCGACGCCCCCCAGGTGGCGGCCGAGGCGGGCGGACAGGTCGTCCAGCCCGGCCGCGGACTTCGCCGAGAAGGGCAGCAGCTGCCAGCCCTCGCCGGCCGGGGCCGACCGCCGGTCCGCGCCGGCGCGGCCGGCCGGGGCCTGCTCGACGATGGCGTGAGCGTGGCCGCCGAACGGGCCGGCGGCACTCAGCCCGACCCGCCGGCAGCCGTCCTCGGCCGGCCAGCCGTCGGCCCCCCCGGGCGGCCCGCCGTCCTGGACCGCCAGCACGCTCTCGATCAGCGCGGCCGTCACGGGAGCGGTGTCGGTGAGGTCCGCGCCGGCCGCCGGCAGGTCGCGGATCAGGACCGACTCCGCACTCACCCCGCCGACCGCGCGGGCGTCCCGGGCGATCCGGGCCCGGGCGGCCTCCGGCTGCTCACCCCGCCCGGCGGTGCCGACCGCCGTGGCCCGGACGACGCCGTAGATCCGGTCGCCGTCCTCCAGTGCCGCCTGCAGCGGCTTGAGCACGACGATCCCGCAGCCGCCGGCGCCACCGCCGTCCTGGGCGACCTGCACGGTGACCGCGCCCGCCAGCGCGAGGTCGCACTCGCCGCCGAGCAGGCCCTGGACTGCCGTGTGCACGGCCACCAGGGCGGTGGCGCCCGCCGCCTGGACGGACACCGCCGGGCCGGTCAGGCCCAGCTTGTAGGCGGCCCGGGAGGCCAGGAAGTCTGCGCCGGTGGCCGCCCGGATCTCCCGGTCATCCACATGCACCAACCGGTCGGCCCGGGCCCGCAGCCGCGCCGCGTGCGACGTGCTGGCGCCGCCCGCGTAGATGCCGACCACGAGATCGTCGGCCGCGACCTGGACGCCCGCGTCCTCCAGTGCGTGGTACGCGCACTCCAGCAGGATCCGCTGTTGCGGGTCCATGATCACGGCCTCCCGCGGGGAGATGCCGAAGAACGTGTTGTCGAACGCGTACGGGTCGTCGAGGGCCAGGTCCGGGCCGGCCGCCGTACGCGGCTGCCCTCGGAAGGCCTCGACATCGGCCGCCGGCCCGAAGCGGGCCGCCACACCGACGATGGCGATCTCCGCCCCACCATCGGCAGGGTCGTATTCGGTCATGCTGGTCCGCCCCTCCTCTTCACGTTCGGGACCTCTCTGGGGCCTCAGGCAACCGGGGTCGCCGGCCGGATGAAGCGGCCGTCCTCGACGCCGAGCACCGTGTCCCGGTGGCCGGCGATGAGTTCGTACGGCTGCCCGGGGCGAATCGCGCTGACCTCGTCCAGCCGGGCCACCTGGGCGTCGTCGAGAGCCAGGTCGAGGGCTGCGAGGTACTCATCCAGCTGGTCGACCGTGCGGGGTCCGATCACCGGCACCATCGCCGTCGTCGAGCGGGCGGCCTTGGCGCGCAGCCAGCCGATGGCGACCTGAACCGCGGAGCGGCCGGTCTCCTCGGCGACGGCGAGGACCGCGTCGAGGACGGCGGTGCGCTGCTCGCTGTCCTCCTGGCGGATGGCCAGGCCGTCCCAGTCGCTGAGTCGACCCTCACGGCTGTGCCGGTACTTGCCGGTGAGCATGCCGCCGCCGAGCGGGGACCACAGCGCGGTGCCCAGGCCCAGGGCCTCGGCCATCGGCAGCAGTTCGCGGTCGGCGCCGCGCTCGGCCAGGCTGTACTCGAACTGGACACCCACCAGCGGTGCCCAGCCGCGCAGTTCGGCGATGGTGGCGGCGCGGCTGACCCGCCACGCGGGGAAGTTGGACAGCCCGGCATGGAGGATCTTGCCGTCGCGGACCAGGTCGTCCAGCGCCGTCAGAACCTCCTCCACCGGCGTGACCTCGTCCGGCAGGTGGGCCCAGTACAGGTCCAGGTGGTCGGTGCGCAGCCGCTTGAGGCTCGCCTCGACCGAAACGCGGATGTTCTTGCGGCTGTTGCCGGTGCTGGAGATCCGGGCCCGGCCCGCGCCGAGGGAGAACTTGCTCGTCACCACGAAGTGGTCGCGGTCGGCCGCCAGGAACTCGCCGAGCAGCTTCTCGGACTCGCCGATCTGGTAGTTGTCGGCGGTGTCGATCAGGGTGCCGCCGGCGTCGGCGAACCTTTCGAACACCTTGCGGGCCTCGCTCTTGGTGGCACCGCCGCCCCAGAGGGTGCCGAAGTTGGCGGTGCCGAGCGCGAACTCGGACACCCGCAGGCCGGTCCTGCGGCCGAAGGTCGTGTAACGCATGTCGGTCCCCCTACGCGTCCGCGCTCGTCGCCCGGCCGATGAGCCGGATCAGTTCTCGCTGCTGTTCCCCGTCGCGGAAGTAGAAGTGGCCGCCCTTGAGGACGTGCGCGTCGAGTCCAGCCGTGGTGTGCGTCTGCCAGTCCAGCTGCGCACGGTTCTCCTCGGAACCGACGAACGCGGTGATCGGAACGGGCAGCGGCTCTTCGGCCACGTACTCGTAGGTGTCCGCGATCTCGGCGTCGGAGCGCAGGTAGCCGAGGACGATCTCCTTGAGCTCCGCGTCGTCGTGGATCTCCTGCGGCAGCGCGCCCCAGCGGCCCTCGATCTCGGCCAACAGCCCCTCGGAGGACAGCCGGCTCGCGCCCTTCGTCGTGGTGATCGGCGGCGGCTGCATCGAGGAGATCAGGAGCCGGCTCGGCAGCTTGCGTCCGGCCTTGCGCAGCGCCCGGGTGACCTCGAAGGCCACCAGGCCACCGAGGCTGTGGCCGAAGAAGGCGAAGTCCCGCCGGCTGAAGTCGATCTGCTCGACCAGGTCGGCGACCAGCTCGGTCATCCGGGTGTACGGCGGCTCGCTCTCGCGCGGCGCCCGGCCTGGCATCCGCACCGCCCAGAGCTTGACCCCGGGCAGGCCGTCGGACCAGCGCATGAACTCGCCGGCCGAGCCGCCCGCGTGCGCGAAGCAGTAGAGGTCCGTGAAGGTCTCCTGCCTGGACCTCCGGCTGGACAGCCAGCGGCTCTCGGCTGCCGTCAGCGCTGGGGACGTCACGTCCGCGCCGCCCGTCATCGGGACTCCTTGTCTGTGCTGTGCTGGTTGCCCCCGTCGGCCAGCTGACGCTCGATGAGGTCGGCGATGCCGGCGGCGGTGGGGGTCAGGAAGAGCGAGCGGGCCTTGATGTCGACCGGGTACGCCTCGCGGATCTCGGCGAGCAGCTTGGCGCCGATCAGCGAGTCGCCACCCAGGTCGAAGAAGCTCTCGTCGGGCTCGATGTCATCCAGGCCGAGGGCCTGCCCGAAAAGGCGCAGGACGAAGGCGAGCGGGGTGACCAGCTGACGCTCGATGAGGTCGGCGATGCCGGCGGCGGTGGGGGTCAGGAAGAGCGAACGGGCCTTGATGTCGACCGGGTACGCCTCGCGGATCTCGGCGAGCAGCTTGGCGCCGATCAGCGAGTCACCACCCAGGTCGAAGAAGCTCTCGTCGGGCTCGATGTCATCCAGGCCGAGGGCCTGCCCGAAAAGGCGCAGGACGAAGGCGAGCGGGGTGCCGTCGGCCGGCCCGACGCCGGTCGGGGCCGGCTCCTCGACCTCGGCCGGCTGCCCGGCCCCGGTGTCCGCACCGACTTCGGCGAAGGGATCCGGCGACCCGCTCGCGGGCAACGCCGGCGCGCCGGGCGTCCAGGCCGTCTCCGTGGTCCCGTCGGCCGGGTGCCGCACCAGGTAGGGCAAGCGCTCGAAGGCGTAACCGGGCAGCGGCAGCTTGGCCCGGCGCTCGCCGTCGTGCACCCCCGCCCAGTCGACCGCGGTGCCCTCGGCCCAGAGCCGGCCGAGCGCCGCGTAGAGCGTCTCCAGCGCGTCGGCACCGTTCAGTTCGCGCTCCGGGAAGGCCGCCAGCGCGGTGTGCGCCGGGGTGAAGGACTCGTGCTCGCGGGCCGCGTCGACCAGCGCCGAGCCGAAGCCGACCTGCAAAAGGATCCGCTCGTGGTCGGCGAGCAGGTGGGCCGTCGCGCCGTCCCGGTCCGCCTCGCGCGCCTCGCGGGCCCACCGCTCGGCGCTCACCACGGCTCCGGCGTCGTACCGGCGGCCCTCGCCGCCGAGCACGACCGGCACCGTCAGCGGGCGCGCGGTGACCTCCGGCACTTCGTCAAACTGCCCGGCGCGGGCGTTCGCGACCACCAGGCGCAGCGCGTCGGCCGGCTCGAACGCCCCCGCCACGGTGGCGGCGACCAGGGCACCGACCCCGGTACCGGACACCTCCGCCGGTCGGACGCCCCAGCGGTGCCAGAGCGCGGCGAGCGAGTACTCCAGAGCGAACACGTACACGTCGCGCACCGCCGGGTCGGCCGGCCACGCCCCGCCGCGCGCCACCTTCCGCACCAGGGCGGCGAGTTCGGGGTCGACGGCGTCCAGGCAGGTGGTGAACGCCCGCCGCAGGGCGGGCTCGGAGGCGTGCAGTCGCCAGGCCTCGGCCGGGCCTGGTTGCCCGGGGAACAGCAGGACAACCGGGCGGCGGCGGGCCGGGCCGACCGCGACCACCGGCACGAGCTCCTGGAGGCCGTCCTCGCCGGCCACCGCGAACGCGCGGTACTCGTGCTCGCGCCGCCCCTGCTGCAGGGTCCAGGCGACGTCCGCCGCCGGCAGCCCGGGGTACTCGGCCAGGTGCGCCGAGAGCCGGTCGACGCCGGCCTGCAGCGCCGAGGTGGTGCGGGCGGAGAACACCAGCAGCTGCGCGGTGCGGTCCGACTCCTCGGCCGCCCGGGCCGGGGCCTCCTCCAGCACCAGATGGGCGTTGACCCCGCCGACGGCGAAGGAGCTCACCCCGGCCCGCCGGGTGGGCCCGCAGGGCTCCCAGGCGGTCAGCTCGGTGGCCACCCGGAACGGGCTGGACGTGAAGTCGATCTGCGGGTTCGGCTCGGCGAAGTGCAGGCTCGGCGGGATCTGGCCGTGTTCGAGCGCCAGCAGGGTCTTGATCAGCCCAGCGGCGCCCGCGGCCGCGTCCGCGTGCCCGATGTTGGTCTTCACCGACCCGATCGCGCAGAAGCCGGTGTCCTCGGTGTCGGCCCGGAACGCCGTGGTCAGTGCGGCCATCTCGATCGGGTCGCCGAGCGGGGTCGCGGTGCCGTGCGCCTCGATGTAGGTGATGGTGCGGGCGTCAGTGCCGGCCGCGACCTGCGCGTCCCGCACGGCCGCCGCCTGGCCCTCGACGCTGGGCGCGCCGAAGCCGATCCGGTGCGCGCCGTCATTGGTCACGGCGGAACCGCGCAGCACCGCCCGGATGTGGTCACCGTCGGCCAGCGCGTCGGAGAACCGCTTGAGCACGACCACACCCACGCCGTTGCTGGCCACGGTGCCCGCGCCCCGGGCGTCGAAGGTGCGGCAGGTGCCGTCCGGCGCCAGGGTGCCGTCACCGCCGGTCCAGGCGATCTTCTTCGGCGGGACGTGCACGGCGACGCCGCCGGCCAGTGCCAGGTCGCAGTCGCCGGCCAGCAGGGCGCGGCCGGCCGTGTGGACGGCCACCAGGGCGGTGGCGCAGGCGGCCTGGACCGCGACGGCGGGGCCGCGCAGTCCGAGCCGTTCGGCGGTGCGGGCGGTCAGGAAGTCCGGCGCGGTGCCGAGCAGGATCTCGTCCTCGGTCAGGCCCGGCAACCGGTCCTGCTGGGCGCGCAGGGCCTGCGCGTACTGGGTCTCGGTGGAGCCGCCGTAGACGCCGATGGAGCCCGGGAAACGGTCCGGATCCTGTCCGGCGTTTTCCAGTGCGGCCACCGCGGTTTCCAGGAAGACCCGGTGCTGCGGGTCGATCAGGAACGCCTCACGGGCGGAATAGCCGAAGTATTCGGCATCGAACCATTCAGCGGCGTCCAGTCGGCCCCGGGCCGGCACGTACTCCTGGTCGCCTCCGTCCGCGGCGCCACCGGGAATGATCCGGGCGGGCTCGCGGTCGATGGTGTCCAGACCGGCGGCGAGATTGCGCCAGAATTCGTCGACGTCCACGGCGCCGGGAAAGCGGCCGGCCATTCCGACGACGGCGATGAACTCGTCCTCGTCGGCGGAGTACTCGATCTCAGCCACCGAAGCCCCCCTCGCCCGGCAGACCGGGCAGGCCGTCCGCGGCGGACCCGTCGCGGGTGCCGAGCTGCGCCCGGCGGTTGCCGAGCCGGGTGTTGCCGCGGGTCCGCCGGCCGGCCGGCCGGCGGTTGTCGGACCGGTCCGCACCGGATCCGGAATCCATGAAGCGCGCAAGGGAGTTGACGGTCGGGTGGTTGAACAGGTCGACCAGCTCGACGTCCTTGCCGAGCCGCTGGGAGACCCGGTCGCGGACCATGTGCAGCATGATCGAGTGGCCGCCGATGTCAAAGAAGTTGTCCTCGGTCCCGACCTCGGGGATCTCCAGCACCTCACGCCAGATCCCGGCGACGACCTCGGCCGTCTCCGAACCCGGGGACCGCCATCCGGCCGTCGGCCCGACGGCGGATTCCCCCTCCGTCGGATTCGGCTCAGCTGCGTGATCCACTGCGCTCCTCCCCTGGAACTGCGGTATTCCGCTTTCCCTGTGATCATCCGTTGCCAGCGGAGGGGTTGTCCAATAACAAGCTTGGCTAGCAGGAAGAAAGACCGTTTATGCCGACGGGCACGACAGTGCGGCGCGGACCTGGGTCCGCCGAGGAGCGAGGAGTTCCGGGCGCGAAATGCGGCGGCGGCCGGGCACGAAATGCCCGGCCGTCGTCAAATGAGCCGAAAAGGTGCTGGAAACGCGTGCAGACTCAGCGTCCCGGGGCCGTCAGACCCGGACGACCGTCTTGCTGCGCATCAGGAACTCGCCCAGGTAGCCGTCGTGCGGCAGCCCCGGCCGGTGCCAGTGGGTGGCGCGCGGACCGACGTGCAGGTTGCTGATCGTCGGCTCCGCCACCAGCTCGTCGACGAGTTCCTCGTCCTCGGTGAGCACGGCCAGCACCAGGGTGTCGCGCAGCGGCGCGATCCCGTCCGCCCGGTTCCAGGGCGCCACCCACACGCACGGGAAGGGCAGTTCGGCGCCCACCTGCGGCGCGTCCGGGGCGTCCACCTGGTGGACGGTCGGCCGCAGGACGGCGCTGCCGTCGCCGAGTTCGTCGACGAAGCCGGTCCCGCCTAGCCAGGCCCGGGTGCCCTGGGCGCGTTCGAGTACGTACTTCTCCAACGCCCGGGCCGACTTGGCCGACTGCACCGGCAGGCAGGCCCGCTCGTCGTGCGGCGGCAGGCTCGGCAGCGCGGCCAGGCGTTCGGCGATGGCCCCGGCCAGCGGCGCCGGGTCGCCCTCGACGAGGATGCCGGTGGCGTTGACGCAGCCGCTGCCGGCGTGCCGGGTGATCGAGTCGACGATCATGTCCAGGTGATCGCGCCAGTCGGCGTCGGCGGTCACCAGGATCTTCGAGCGGCCCGGCTGCAGCGAGAGCACCCCCGGGTCGTCGGCGTACTGGCGGATGATCTCGTCGCCGCCGTAGGCCAGGTCGGCGCCCTGCACGATGGCGTCGGCCGCGTCGTGCCCGCAGGGCAGCAGCATCACGTGGTCGTTGCCGAACCCGGCCTCGCGCAGCGCCAGCACCAGCCGGTGCGCGGTGAACGGTTCCCGGGCGGCCGGGCGGACCGCCACCCGGTAGCCGAGCGCCAGCGCCTCGGGCCAGAATCCGTGCGTGCCTGGGTGGTTGCCGGGCACGTGCACGGCGAGCACCTCGCCGCGGCGGGCCCACACCGCCTGGCCGGTGCGCGCCAGCGGGTCCCGCCAGTCGGACACCGCGCCGCGCGGGCCGGCCAGTTGGACGCTTCGGTAGGACTGCCCGACCCGCTCGGCGCAGGTCTGAGTGGCGGTGCGCACCACGGCGATCGGCAGCCCGGAGACCCGGCTGACCGCGGCCTCGTACTCCTTCGGCGTCAGGCCGCCGAGCGTGGCGGTGCGGAACAGCTCAGCGGCGCGGGCCAGCGCGGCGGCCCGCCCGGCGGCCGGCAGCGGCGTGGCCGCGCGCAGCGCCTTCACCGCGCGGTTGACGTACAGCGCGGGCGCCAGGCTGAGTTCGGCCATCACCGCGCCGGTGACGTCGGTGATCTCCTGGCGGTTGTGGGTGCGGTAGGGACCGGAGGGTCCCAGCGCGTCCAGCACCGGCAATTCGGCCGCTGCCTCAACCGTCAGCGGTTCCTCGGTGGCCGTTGCCATCAGTAGACCCCTTCGATGACCGTCTCGTTGTCGAACGTCTTGACCGGGGCGATGCCGGCCGCCGAGTCGCCGACCCGGCCCTCGGGCGCGGCGACCCGGATGGCGGTGTCGCGCTCCAGGTTGTTGGGCAGCAGCAGCGCCTTGGAGACGTGGTGCATGACGACCTGTCCGCGCTGCCCGTAGGCGACCGGGGCGCCGGTCTGCGGGTCCACCACCTGGAAGGTGATGTACGGGGAGAAGGTGTCGAAGACGCACGGCTCGCCGATCGGGGTACCGTGCCGCTCACCGGCGATGCCGAGGATCATCGTGCTGCCGTAGTGGCCGTACAGCGTGGCCTCGGGGAAGATCTCGGTGCGGTACAGCGCCGCGGTGTCGGCGTCCATCTGGGTGCCGCCCCAACGGATCGCCCGCACCTTCTCGTTGACCAGCTCCACCAGCTCCTCGCGCTGGGCGATCCGCTCCAGCAGCGGTGGGGTCACCGTCATGACGCCGATCGGCTGGGTGCGCAGGATGTGCGTCGCCTGGTCGATGACGTGCTCGGCGTAGGCGTCGGCCTGGGATCCCTTGCCGCCGGCGATCAGCCGCTTGACCCAGCGCGGGTCGAGGTCGATCTGGAAGCCGTGGCGGCCGTGCGTGGTGGCCGAACGACGGAAGATCTCACCGACGATGTGCGGGCCGGACGGAGTGATGCCGAGCCAGTCCACGCCACGCGGGAAGCCGTGCACGTCGAGGTTGGCGTTGCTCCAGCCGACCAGCTTCTCCATCCAGTCGGTCGGGCAGACCACGCGCTTGGGCGCGCCGGTGGTGCCGCCGCTCTCGAAGATGCCGACGAGGTCCGGGTGTTCGCCGTAGCCGCGCGGGATGAGGTCGTGTGCGGGCACGTCGCGCAGTTCGTTGGCGACATTGGGGAACAGGGTCAGGTCGGCGTAGCCCTTGACGTCCGCCAGCGGGTCGAAGTCCAGCGTCTTCGCCCGCTCCAGCCAGAACGGGGAGCCGGTCTCCGGGCTGAAGTGCCACTCGATCGCGGCCCGGACGAGCTCGTCGGGATCCGGGTTCGCGTCATAAGGCAGATCCAGGATTGACAGGTCTGCGCGGGCCACTGGTCCTCCTCGGTCGGCGGCCGGCCGGGCCGGCTGGTCAGCCGGCCCGGCCCTGCCCCTCGGGCTCTGTTCGATGGGATGCGGATGGGTGTCGTCGTCTCAGATTCGATCACTCGGGGCGGCGCACCCGCCTGAGTGGTCACTACTCAATCGCGGTCAACGTGCCTGCACTGTGGCGTAGATGACGTTTTAACAGCCAAGCGCCATTCATACACTGGTGCGATGAAGGCAATGATCGCTTGGTGGGACCTCACCGAGTCACAGCAGAGCGCGGAGACCCTGCGCGATTTCCTCCGTGAGGAGGCGGAGCAGGCCTGGTCGGACATACCGGGCCTGATCCTCAAGATCTGGGTGTCCGACCCGGCCTCGAACCGCTGGGGGGCGGTGTTCCTCTGGGAGTCCGAGGAGGCCGCCGCGGCCGCCAAGATGCCGCGCAGCGCGGGCGAGTTGATCGGGTACCCGCTCGCCTTCCGGGAGTGGTTCGACGTCGAGGCGACAGTGGAGGGGCTCCACTCGCTGACCTCGCTGAGTGGACTCGGCCTGGCCCTGCAGTCGCTGGTCCCGTAGACCGACCGGCGATGGGGCCCGCGACGTCACGGGCCCTATCGCCGGTCGGTCTAGTTGCGCGGGCCCCCGGTTCACCGCTCGGGGGCCACCACCAGCACGGAGTTCTCCATCGGGAGTTCCTCGATCCGCTCGACGGCCAGCCCGGACCGGCCGAACAGCGTGTGGTACTCGTCCAGGGTGCGCTGCCGACCGCCGTTGACCACCAGCAGGTGCACGTCCCAGAGCGCGGCGAGCGGCCCGGTGCCGTCCTCCCGGACCACCCGCTCGAGCACCAGCAGCCGACTGTCCGCACGCATCACGGCCCGGACCTCGGCCAGCAGCCGCAGGCAGGCCGGCTCGTCCCAGTCCCCCAGCACCCGGGAGAGCAGGTAGGCGTCGGCTCCCTCCGGCAGCGGGCCCTCGAACATGTCCTGGCCGACCAGCCTGACCCGGTCCTCCCCGACGGTGGCCGCCAGGTGGGCGCGGGCGATCGGCAGCACGTGCGGGAGGTCGACCAGTACACCGTGCGCATCCGGCGCGGCGGCCAGGACGGTGGACAGCAACTGCCCACTGCCGCCGCCGATGTCCACCACCAGCCTGCACCCGGCGAAGTCGAAGACCTCGGGCACCCGCTCGAAGAAGAAGTTGCTGCCCTGCATGGCCCGCTGGAACCGGCCGGCCGCCTCCTGGTTCCCGCCCAAGTAGGCGATCAGCGACTGTCCGTACTCCTGCTCGAAGGCGGGCCGACCGGTACGCAGCGCATGCTCCGCGCCGCTCCAGGCGCGGTAGAACTCCTCGCCGTAGAGCAGGGACAGGTCGCGCAGCGAGCCCGGCCGGTCCCGCAGCAGGTCGCCGACGGCGCTGTTGCGGTAGCCGTCCGGCTCCCCGCCCTCCAGGACCCCCAGGATGACCAGCAGCCGCAGCAGCCGGTGCAGGGCATCGGTGTCCGTGCCCGTCGCCTCGGCGAGGGCGGCGCCGGTGGTCCGCCCCGCAGCGATCAGATCGGGCAGGCCGAGCCGGGTGGCGACATGGACCGCCTGGGCGCGCCAAGCGCCGGTCAGCAGGTCCACGGCCGCGCGGGCGGCCGACGGGTCGGTGGTCATGGACGAATCCGAATCCTCTCGCCGATCGTCCGTCAGTTGTGCTTCCCGGGAGCGATGTTGCGGTTCGAGCGGAACAGGTTGGCCGGGTCGAGCCGGGTCTTCAGGTCGGTCAGCCGACGATGGTCGGCCGGCTCCCAGAAGTCGTCGGCGGGCCGCTCGGGGGCGCCGTCCGCGTACCGGCCGTACACCAGGTTCTGGCAGCGGCCGACAACGGAGTCGGCCGTGTCGAGCAGCGCTCGGTGGGCGGCACGGACCTCGTTCGGCTCCGCCAGTCCCACCGGGGTCAGCACCCGCAGCAGGTAGTGGGCGTCCCGGTGGCCGACCGCGTTCGGCACCTCGGGGGCGCGGCCGAGGGCACCGCCGAGGTGGCGCACGTCGACCACGCAGGGCACCGCGGTACCGGGGGCGGCAAGCTTGGCCACCGCATCGGCCTGGCCCGCACCGAACTCGCGCAGCAGCACGTTGTCGCCGACGTAGGCGTGCGGCTGCGGCGGGTCGTTGTAGATGGCGCCGCATTCCGTGTACGGCATCTCGGCGACCGTATCGGTCAGCCGGGGGCCCAGCGCGCGCAGCGGGGCGACGAGTTCCTCGCCGGTGCGCGAGTCGCCGGTGTAGGCGATCCGGACATGGCCGAGGTGGCGCCCGCGCAGCCGCTCCGGCAGGACCGGCAGATCGGGGTAGCCGATCAGCGACACCGAGGAGGTCAGCTCCTCCGGGAGCGTCTCGGTCCAGCGCAGGTACTCGGCCAGCAGGCCGGGGGTACCGGCCAGGTCGAAGACCAGCTCGCCGCCGTAGATCCGGGTGACCGGCACCAGGTCGACCTCGACCGCCGTCACCACACCGAAGTTGGCGCCGGCGCCGCGCAGCGCCCAGAACAGCTCGGGGTCGCTGTCGGCGGTCACCCGGCGCGCCGCGCCGTCAGCGGTGACCAGCTCGACCGCCCGGACGTGGTCCGCCGCGTACCCGAACTGCCGGGCCAGCAGGCCCAGTCCGCCGCCGAGGAGGTAGCCGACCACGCCGACGTCCGGCGCCGAGCCGTTCAGCGGGGCGAGGCCGTAGCGGGCGCCGGCGTCGACGACCGCCGCGAAGCGGACGCCGGCCTCGATCCGCGCGGTCCTGGCTTGCGCGTCCACCGTGACCCCGGCGAGCCCGGCGGTGTCGATCAGCACACCACCGTCGGCGGGGACGGACAGTCCGTGCCCGGTCGCCTGGACGGCCACCGGCAGCTCGCAGGCGGCGGCGTGGGCCACGGCCGCCACCACGTCCTCGGCCCCGGCGGCGCGCACCAGGACGGCCGGCCGGTGCCGGTAGGCGGTCTGGAAACCCGCGCAGCCGGCGTCGAAGCCGTCGTCGCCCAAGGCGAGCACCTTGCCGCGCACCCTGGCGCGGAGTCGGGCGAGAGCGGCGTCCGGGTCGGTCGCGGACACGTCGTTCATGTGGGTGTGTTCCCTTCGGTCCGGTGCGTGGATCTCGGGTGGGGCGGTCTGCTAGAGGGGGAATGCCTCGAGTTCGCCGGAGGCCACCTGCTCGCGCAGCGCCTTGCGGTCCACCTTGCCGTTGGCGTTCAGCGGGAAGACGTCCAGCACGTGGTAGGAGAGCGGGATCATGTACGGGGGCAGGGTGGCGTTCAGCCCCTCGTCCACCTCATAGACGTCCAGTCCGTCGCCGGACAGCACGGCGGCGAGCACCGAGGTACCCTCCTCCGTGCCCGGGACCGCGACCACCACGGCCTGCGCCACGCCCGGCTGCCGCAGCAGGTGCGCCTCCACCTCGCCGGTCTCGACCCGGTGGCCGAGGATCTTCACCTGGGTGTCGAGGCGGCCGACGTAGCCGTACTGCCCACCGGCGCCCGGGCGGACCAGGTCGCCGGTGCGGTACCAACGGCGGGTCTCGCCGTCCTCCCCCGTCACGATGTGGAACGCCTTGGCGGTCAGCTCCGGCGCGTTGAGGTACCCCGCGAAGACCTGCGGCCCGTGCAGGCACAGCTCGCCGGTCCCGCCGTCGGCCACCGGGGTGCCGTCCTCGTTGAGCACGGCCGTCGCCATGCCCGGGTACGGGGCACCGATCGAGACGACCCCGTTCACCGACAGCCCCGGGGAGAGAGCCGGGTCCCATCGGTGCACCAGGCAGGCGATGGTCGCCTCGGTGGGCCCGTAGAGGTTCTCCAGCACGGACCCGGAAGCCGCCTCCTGCCAGGCCCGGGCCGCCGTCTCCGGCAGCGCCTCGCCGCAGAACAGGCTCCAGCGCAGGGACGGCAGGCTGCCCGGTTCGAGCAGCCCGCGGCGGTGCTGCAGCACCGCCACCGAGGGCACCGAGAACCACACCGTGATGCCCTGCTCGCGAATGAAGTCCAGCGGCGTCATCAGCTCGAAGGTGTCCATCGGCACCACGCAGGCGCCGCTTCCCCAGGCCATGAACAAGTCGAACATCGACAGGTCGAAGGTCTGGTCGAAGGTGTTGGTGAAGCGGTCGTCCGCGGTGAAGCCGTACCGCTCGGCGTTGACCCGCAGGAAGTGGCTCACGTTGTGGTGCGTGATCGGCACGCCCTTGGGCCTGCCGGTCGAGCCCGAGGTGAACAGCAGGTAGGCCACCTCACCCGGATCGGTGAACCGCGGTGCCTCGAGCGGCGTGCAGCCCTCGACGTCGCCGCGGGTGAGCACCAACGCGCTGGCCGGGGTGCCGGCCGGCGCCTGGTCGCTCTCCGGCAGCAGCGCCGGCGGGGCGTCCGGCAGCGCGTTCAGCAGCTGGCGCAGCTGCGACAGCGAGCCGTCGTCGGCCAGGATCGCGTCCAGGCCGGCCCGTTCGGCGATGTCCCGGTTGCGGGCCACCGGGTACTTCTTGTTCAGCGGCACGACGGCGGCGCCCGCGTAGAGGGCGGCCAGGAAGCCGACGTAGGTGACCAGGCTGCGGTGACCGAGGATGCCGACCCGCTGGGGCCGGTCGGTCGCCTTGAGCAGCGCCGCCGCCCAGACCCGGGCAATGGTGTCCAGCTCCGCGTACGTCCAGGTCCGCTCGCCCAGGGCGAGCGCCGGGCGGTCCGGCAGGCGCTGGGCAAAGGAGTGGAAGCCAGCGTGGAGGAAGTGCTCCTGCATGGTGATTGTCGCGTTCCGCTTCGAAGGTGTGGTCTGGGGGGGCGGTGGGTCCGGTGCGGGCCCTACGGCTGGAGGCGGCTGACGTTCCAGCCGTCGCCGTCCCGGTCGTAGCGCAGCCGCTCGTGCAGGCGCTCGGTGCCGTTGGCCCAGAACTCGATCCCCTCGGGCCGCAGTTCGTAGGCGGTGAAGGAGGCCGGGCGGGGCAACGGCTGCCCGCGCTCACCGAGCTCGCGGGCCCGCGCGCGCAGGTCGTCCACCTCGTCCAGGCCGCCCAACGGCTCGCTCTGGCGCGAGGCCGTGGTCATGGCGTGGGTGAAGACCGCGCGAGCGGCCCACAGCGCGTCGGCCTCGCTGTCGGGCAGCCGCACGACCGGGCCGGCCACGGCGATCTGCTGGCTGGTCTCCCGCCAGTACAGCAGTCCGGAGGCCCACGGGTTCTCGGCGATCTCCCGGCCCTTGCGGCTGCCCTCGTGGGTGACGAAGACGAGCCCGGTGTCGGTCACCTTGTTCACCACCACGATCCGCGAGGAACTGCGGCCCTGGGCGTCGGCGGTGGCCAGCGCCAGTGCCTTCGGCTCGCGGACCTCGTGCCGCACCGCCTCGTCGAGCCAGGCCCGGAGCAGCCCGATGGGTTCCGCCGGGGGCGTGTGGAACTGCGGGAAGTCGATCTCGACAGTGCCGGTGAGGGTTTCCGACTTGGTGCTGCTCATGGGGCTACTCCGGTGGCTGGGCGCGAGCTGGGTGCGAGGTGCGGGTGAGGGGCGGTCAGACCCGGATGGTCCCCTCGATGACGAGGACGCCGTCGCCGCCGGCCTCGACCGAGTAGACGGTGTCGCCCTCGCCCTCCGCGACCGCGAACATCGGCGAGGGGCGGCCCATCTCGACGCCCTGGGTGATCTGGATGCGCTGCCCGTACTCGATCAGGCCGCGGCGGGCGAGGTGGATCGCGATCGGACCGGCCACCGAGCCGGTGGCAGCGTCCTCGACCACGCCGTAGGCCGGCGAGAACATCCGGTTGCGCCACGTGGTGCCGGAGCCGGCGAAGCAGTTGGCCGCCATGTCCTCGAACGCGGACAGCGCACGATGGTCGGGGGTGAGCGCCGAGAGCTCCTCGACGCTGCCGAGCGCGACCAGGACGTGCCGCGGGCCGTTGCGGTAGATCTCCACCGGCAGCACGGTGTCGGTGACCCCGAGCGCCGCGAGCAGTTCCTCGCGCCGGTCGAAGGGCTCCCAGACCGGGATCGGCTGCTGCATCCAGGCCGAGGTGACCACACCGTCGGTGCGGACCAGCTCGAACGGGATCAGACCCATCGCGGTCTCCAGCTTGAGCTGGTCCACCGAACCGCGGTTGCCGAGCGCGATGGCGGTGCCGAGCAGCGGGTGGCCGGCGAACGGCAGCTCGTTGACCGGGGTGAAGACCCGGATGTGCGCGTCCCCGCCGTTCTTGGGGCTGAGCACGAAGGTGGACTCCGAGAGGTTCATCTCCCGGGCGATCCGCTGCATCTGATCGCCGGTCAGGTCATCCGCGTCGAAGAACACGGCCACCGGGTTTCCCTTGAGCGGCTCGGTCGCGAAGGCGTCGACGACGACGTAGGGGTGCATGTGCTTCTCCCGCTGTTCTGTGGTCAAAGGCCGAGCGCGTCCCGCACGGCGGTCGCCAGGATGCGCGG
Organism: Kitasatospora cystarginea; assembly: GCF_039533515.1. Classification (NCBI taxonomy): domain Bacteria; kingdom Bacillati; phylum Actinomycetota; class Actinomycetes; order Kitasatosporales; family Streptomycetaceae; genus Kitasatospora; species Kitasatospora cystarginea. The sequence continues at coordinate 76,842 of NZ_BAAATR010000037.1, forward strand.
ACCGTCCTGAGTGAGGACCGACTCGGCGTGGAACTGCATGGAGGCGAAGTGCGGGCCGCGCAGCGCGTACACCTCGCCGGTATCCGGGTTGCGGCTCACCTCGACCACGCCGACACCCTCGACGTCGCGCTTGTCCTCCCGGCTCCGCGCGGCGAAGGTGTTGTAGAAACCGACCCGTTCGCGCGAACCGAACAGGTCGATCGGCTTCTGGACGCCCTGGTTGGGGGCGTCGAGGCGAGCCACCTCGAAGCCGAGCGCCAGGCAGAGCACCTGGTGGCTCAGGCAGACCGCGACGAACGGGCCACCCCGCTCCAGCAGGGTGCGCACAGCCGTGCGCAGGTGGTCCATCTTCGGGTTGTCCGGCTCGCTCGGGTCCCCCGGACCGGGGCCCATCACGACCAGGTCGTAACCCTCGAAGGAGTACTCGTCGTCGAACCGGTGGACCGTCACCTCCATTCCGGTGGAGGTGAGTTGGTGGTAGATCATGGACGTGAAGGTGTCCTCCGCGTCCACCACCAGGACCTTCCGCCCGACCAGCCGGGGCTGCTCGGTGCCGTGGCCGGCGCCGTCGCGCAGCCAGAAGTCGGCGATGGTGCCGTTGCGCTGCTCCAGGACGGCCCGGACATCGGGGTGGTCGGCGAACCGCACCGGGCCGGCCGACTCCAGGGCGGCCATCACACCGGACGCCTTGGCGCGGGTCTCCGCGGCCTCGGAGGCCGGGTCCGAGTGGCGCACCAGGGTCGCGCCGACGCCGATCTCCACCCGGCCGGCGGCGTCGATGGCCGCGGTGCGGATGAGGATGGCGGAGTCCAGCGCGCGGCCGCCGTTCTCGTCGCGGCCGATCAGCGCGGCCACGCCGCTGTAGTAGCCGCGGCCCTTCGGCTCGTAGCGGCTGATCACCCGACAGGCGCTCTCCAGCGGGGAGCCGGTTACCGTCGGGGCGAACATGGTCTCCCGGAGAATCTCGCCGACCGTGCGGGTGGTGCGGCCCTCGATCAGGTACTCGGTGTGCGCGAGCCGGGCCATCTCCTTGAGGTACGGGCCGACCACGCGGCCGCCGCCCTCGCAGATCCGGGCCATCATCTTGAGTTCCTCGTCGACCACCATGTACAGCTCGTCGGCCTCCTTGCGGTCGGCGAGGAAGTCCATCACGCCGGTCAGGGTGGGGCCGGTGGCCGGATAGCGGTAGGTGCCGCTGATCGGGTTCATCACTGCCGTGCCGTCGTCGACGCTGATGTGCCGCTCGGGCGAGGCGCCGACGAAGGTGCGCTCGCCGGTGTGGATGAGGAACGTCCAGTAGGCGCCCACCTCCCGCGACAGCAGCCGGGAGAACAGTGACAGCGCACTGTGCGGCCCGTAGTCGGTGATGTCGGCGACGAAGGAGCGCTTGATGACGAAGTTGGCGCCCTCACCGGTGCCGATCTCCTGCTCGACGACGGTGCGCACGATCTCCTGGTAGGCCTCGTCGTCCACGTCGAAGTGCCCGCCGCGCAGCGCGGTCGGCACCTGCGGGAACCGGGCCAGCGCGTCCGCCAGGCTCAGCCGCTGCTGGCCGGTGACGGTCAGCGCGATCAGCGGGGCGCCGTCGTCGGGGGCGGTGTAACCGCGCTCGACGATCTGCCGGTACGGGATGACCGCCAGCACCTCGTGGTGCGCGCCGGGCCGGGCCGGCTGGTCCGGCAGCGGCAGGCCGTCGAGCGTCGCGGGCTCGGTGACGTCGCCGACCAGCAGCTCCAGGCTGTCCGCGCCGACCGACTCGGGGCGGTGCAGCAGCGCGTAGGCCTTCGGCGGGTCGGCCAGGATCCGGGCCAGCAGGTCGTCTCCGGCGGGGCCGGTGATGGGCTGGCTCACGCGAAGACCTCCTCGGCGGTCAGGACCATCGCGCAGCGCTCGGCGGCGTAGCTGACGGCCAGGCGGTGGTACTGCTCGTTGAAGTCGGCGACGGCGTCGGCGACCAGGAACGGCTGGATGTCGTTGGTGAAGGCCTCGACCGCGGACATCAGGACACCGACGTGGGCGTAGACGCCGCAGATGATCAGCTGGTCCCGGCCGCTCTCCCGCATCCGCTCCAGCAGCGGGGAGTTGAAGAAGGCGCTGTAGCGCCACTTGGTGAGCTGCCAGTCGCCCTCCGAGGGGGCGAGTTCGTCGACCACCTCGCGGTCGGCAGGGTCCGGGCGCATGCCCGGACCCCAGAAGTCCTTCAGCAGACCGCGCTGTTCCTGGGTCATGCCGCCGGGTTGGGCGGTGTAGGCCACCGGGACGCCGAGGGCCGCGCAACGCTTCCGCAGAGCCGCCGCGTTGCTCACCAGCTGCGCCCGGACCGTCTCCGGGAACGGTGCCAGGAAGTACCGCTGCATGTCGTGGACGAGCAGGACCGCGCGGTCCGGGTCAGGTGTCCACCGGGCGGTGTTGGCAGGCAGGTCACCAGGGGACGGCAGGGTGTAGGGCTCGATGGGGGGAATGCCGGGCATGACCTCGTCTTCCAGTTCCTGTCTCGGTGGCTCGTGCGTGCCCAGGGGTCAGCCGTTCCAGGCGGAAACCACCGAGATCGCCTGCTGCGGGTTGAGCCGCGGGTCGCAGTAGGTGGTGTACTTGTCGCCGACCCGGCCCAGGTCCTCCTCGTGCATGACGCACTCGGTGACGTCGTCGGGGGTGGTCTCCAGGTGCAGGCCGCCACAGACGCCGCCGGCCCCCGCCACGGCCTCCTGGAAGCGCAGCACCTCACGGACGACGGTCTCCACCAGCCGAGTCTTGTTGCCCTCGGGGGCGGTGACGGTGTTGCCGTGCATCGGGTCGGTCAGCCAGATCACCGGGTGCCCAGCGGCACGGACGGCGGTGACCAGCCGGGGCAGCCGTTCGGCGATGCGCTCGGCGCCCATCCTGGCGATGAGGGTGAGCCGGCCGGGATCGCGCTCGGGGTCGAGCTTCTCGCACAGGGCCAGCAGTTCCTCCGGCTCCATGGTCGGGCCGACCTTGCAGGCGATCGGATTGCTCACCTCGGCGAGCAACGCCACGTGGGCGCCGTCGAGTTGGCGGGTGCGCTCGCCGATCCACGGCCAGTGGGTGGAACCGAGGAACACCCGGCCGCGCTCGTCGGTGCGCAGCATCGGGATCTCGTAGTCGAGCAGCAGGGCCTCGTGGCTGGTCCACACCTGCTGGCCGACCGGGTCCTGGCCGGCGCCGTGCCGACGCCAGCCGAGGTGTTCCACGATGTCGGCGGCGGCCATGTAGCCGGCCAGGATGCGCAGCGGGTCGGGCCGCCTGGTGTCCGGATTCGGTTCCGGGGCGTTGACCATGTGGCCCCGGAAGGTCGGGATCACCATGTCGCCGACGGTCTCGGTGGAGCTGGAGCGCGGCTTGGCGAACTGACCGGCGATGCGGCCCACCCGGACGACGGGCTTGTGCGCGTTCATTCGCAGGGTGCCGGCCAGCAGGTCGAGCAGCGCGGCCTTGCGCGAGACGTCCATGGCGGTGCACTCGGCCGGGTCCTCCGCGCAGTCACCGGCCTGGACCACCATGGCCTCGCCGGCGGCCACCCGAGCCAGGGCTTCGCGCAGGACTGCCAGGTCGCCCGCCCGGACCAGGGCGGGGCGCGAGAGGAGCGTCTCCCGCACCAGCTCGACCTGCGCGGGGTCGGGCCAGTCGGGCTGGTGCAAGGCTGGTCGGACTCGGATGTCACTCAACACGTTCTCCACGAGCGTCTCCAATGTGGCGCCGGGGGTGCGGTCTGGTGCCAAGGGGAAAGCGGCAAGAAGCCGGGGTCAGGTGGGGATGCCCTCACGCTTGATCTCCGGGACGGGGATGCTGAGCGCTCGCAGCTGCTCGAACGGGTTCATGAACTCCCGCTCGCGCTTGATCTTCCCGTTCTCCATCTCGAAGGAGTGCAGGAAGTGGTTCTGGTAGTGGCCCTCGGGGTAGCCGGGGAAGAGGATCTTGCCGCGACCGTCACACTCCACCCAGAAGTGGTTCGGGTCCTGGGTCTCGAAGACCTGGACGTTGTACCACTCCCAGTCGGGGAAGCACTTGAGCGACCAGACGGCGTGCTCGGCGAGGCGGTCCCGGCCGTTGATGGCGATCGGGGCGCCGGTGTCGGTGGTCCACAGACCACCGATGCCGTCCTCGGTGAACAGGGTGTGGCGCTGCAGGCGGTCCTGGCCCCTGGTGGCCATGTACTTCTCGACCGTCGCCCGGTTGATCCGGCGCAGCTCGGCCTCGTCGGTGAACCCCTGCGGCTGTGCGGACTCGGACATGGGCGTCTCCAAGGCTGAGTGGTGAATGAGGATCGGACCCAACGTGGTCGGCCGCGCAGAGGGGCGGGCCAGGCGCGCTGGCGCCGGGTCGTGACACCAGTCTCACCGCGCGGGGCGGAGTGGTTCAAGGAACCAAGATTCAGATCGCGGTGAAACTACGTCAGGCTCTGTCAGGCGCTTCAGGAGAACCTGACCAGCGTTAGATGAATGTCAATTCCTCGGCAGATGTTGCACAGATTTCACACCGCGCCTCGCGGCGACAGTCAGCCGCCTCTAACGTTGCGCATCGGGTGCGGCCCGCCCGCTCCGGGCGGGCCGCGCTCAGGAACGGCCGAACTGGAAACCGACACCGCGCACGGTGACGATCCAGTCGCTCGCACCGAGCTTGTTGCGCAGGCTGCTCACGTGGGTGTCGATGGTCCGGCGTGACCAGACGTCCCCCCACACCTGCTGCATCAACTGCTTGCGCGGAACGACGGCATCGGAATTGGAGGCGAGGATGAACAGGAGGTCGAACTCCTTGCGCGTCACCTTGACGGGCCGGCCGTTCAGACTGACCTGACGGGTCGTCGCATCGATGCGAAGGCCGCCGCGCGAGACGACCGAGGGAGGCTCGGCATGGACGGGGTGCATCTGGGCCGGGACTCTCACCCGGCGCATCACCGCCTCCATACGGGCGAGCAACTCACGGAATCCGTAGGGCTTGACGAGATAGTCGTCGGCTCCGGCCTGAAGTCCCAGGACGCGGTCCAATTCGGTGCCGCGGGCGGTCACCGCGATGATCGGGACCGGGCCGGCGGAGCGGACCCGACGACAGACCTCCAGCCCGTCCAGGTCGGGGAGTTCGAGGTCCAGGAGCACTAAGTCGGCGGCTCCGTAAGCGCTGAGAGCGGCGTTGCCGGTGTCGACCCGGGACACCGTGTGGCCGTGTCGGCGCAGCCCGCGAACCAGGAACTCCGCGTCCTCGGTGTCGCTCTCGACCACCAGGACCCGCCACACCGCGGGCATCGACCCGCTGGCCGACCAGGGAGGAGCCGACTCCTCCTCGACGTACCGCGGATCGAAAGCGTCGTATCTTACTGGCGATTGACGAACCGTCGATACAGATTTGATCACTGTTCCCCCAGTTGAACGGCCCACTCAGAACTGAACATCGCCCAGAGCCTGACCAGGGGTACGACAGCCCGGTCAGCGGCCATAGCACATGGCCGCTGACATGCTTGTTAGTGCCCTCCCCGTTGCAGGCGTCTGCAGCATAACAAGCGAGTCATCAGGTTTTTGGTCAACTCCCGTTCGCATAGCGAACCCTGAACGTCGCCGCACGACGCCACACAGACGTCAAATGACGTCGAATCGACCCGAAACAGTTCCGGTCCGGCACACCCCGGATCCACCCCTTCGGGCGCGAGCATCCGCACGGCGCGGGCTTGATCAGGTCGAGCGTGCGGACGGGATGTGGCCGTTGGTGATCGATTGCGGTGACGTGGTCGCACCGGCCGGCGAGGGCGGTGCGGCACAGGCCGGCCATGGGCAGAGCGAGTTGCCGGCGCGGATCTTCGAGGCGTCCTCGCGCGGGGTGACGGCGCGCGGGTGGCGCGGAGGCGTCGAAGGTGACGACCTTGCCGGCCAGGTCCACGGGTTCGAGCAGGGGGGGCGGAACGCGCGGGTGACGGCGGAGATCGGGGAGGGCGGCATGCGGACGCGGCTTCGGTTGCAATCAACAACTCCAAACGCCTTGGCCATCCGAAATCGTGTCTCGCTTCGCCAACGCCGTGAAACCGACAACGCGCCCACTCCATTACAACCGTGACGTCCAGTCACCCTAGAAAGCTCGAGCTCCGAACCCATCCCGATGGGGGGTTTCGGGGTCGCACCGCAATCTGAGTACCGACTACTCAGGCGTCCACCCGAGCCTTCGTGATCGCCTGATACTGGCGGGTGTGTAAACCGAACGTGAGAACGGTCACATCCGGCTACGGCCGGAGCAGAAGGGAAACAACGATGAGGGCAGAGAGCGTCTACCTGTCGGGGATCGGCAGTTACGTGCCGGATCTGGTGACGACCGAGCAGGCCGTCGCGAACGGCTGGTACGACGAGGCGACCCGCCAGGCCTCCGGGCTGGAATCGGTGGCGATCAGCGACACGCTGTCGGCGCCCGAGATGGCGGTCAAGGCAGCCGAGGTCGCGCTGCGCCGGTCCGGCCACGCCCCCGAGGACTTCGGGGCCCTGGTGCACGCCTCCGCCTACCACCAGGGTCCCGACGGCTGGTCGCCGCAGCACTACATCCTGCAGAACACGCTGCGTCAGCCGATCACCGCCATGGAGCTCCGACAGGGCTGCCAGGGCATGCTGACCGGCCTGGCCTTGGCGGCGCACCGGCTCGCCTACGAGCCGGAGAAGTCCGCCGTACTGCTCACCGCCGCGGACAACTACTCCGCCCCGCTGGTGAACCGCTGGACCACCTCGCGGCTGTCGATCTTCGGCGACGGCGCCGCGGCCGTGACGGTGTCGCGCGAGCGCGGCTTCGCCAGGCTGCTGTCGGTCGGCACGCACTCCGCGCCCGGCATGGAGGCGCTGCACCGCGGCAGCGAACCGATCTTCCCGCCGGCGGTGACGGTCGGCCGGGAGATGGACTTCGAGGCGCGGGTCCGGTTCTGGATGGAGGAGTGGGCCGCCGGAAACACCCCGCCGATGGCTCACCCGGGCGAGGTCATGCAGAAGGCCCTCGACATCGCCCTGAAGGACGCCGGCATCACCTTGGACGAGATCACCCGGGTCTGTCACCCGAGCGCCACCCTGGACGCTCTGCGGGACCAGTTCCTCGACCCGCTCGGCCTGGAGCTGGAGCGCGGTATCTGGGACCACACCAAGAAGGTCGGCCACATCGCCGCCGCCGACGTCTTCATCGGCCTGGAGTACGTGTGGCGCAGCGGCCAGGCGGGCCCCGGCGACAAGGTGCTGATCTTCACGGGCAGCCCGGGCTTCGAAGCCGGCTGCGCGATCGTCGAGATCCTCTCCGACCCCGAGGGCGAGTAGAACCCACCCGTTCCCATTCGTTCGTACGCCAGAAAGGGCCGCAACGAGCATGACCGCCCCCGACCCCACCAAGACCGCCCCACTCGTCGGCGAGGAACTGCGGACGCACCTGGCCGAGCTGATCGACGTGCCGGTGGAGGACGTCACCGACGACGCCAACCTCATCAAGCTGGGGCTGGGCTCCCTGCAGATCATGCGCCTGATCACCCGGTTCCGCCGCGCGGGCGCCGACCTGGGCTTCGGTGACCTGGCCGGGATCCCGACCTTCGCGAGCTGGAACGCCCTGGTCGTCAAGGCCCTGGAGGCCACCCCGGCGGAGCCCGCCGTCGGCTGAACGCACAAGGCCGCCGGGTCGCTCAGGGCGACCCGGCGGTCCTCGTCCCGATCCCTCTCCCTGTTGTCCTCCTCGGCCCGTACCGATGTCCGGGCTCCGGCTCAGTGAGTGCGCCCGGGCCGTTTCACCAGGCGGTGGGCGAGCTCGCCCCGGGTGGCCACGCCCAGCTTCGCGTAGGCGCGGTAGAGGTGGTTCTCGACCGTACGCACCGACAGCACCAGTTGCGCGGCGATCTCCTGGTTGGACAGGTGGGAGACCGCCAGGGTCACCACTTCCCTTTCCCGGCTGGTGAGTTCGGTCTGGGCACCGACCTCGCGCCGCCCCTCGTCGACGGCCCAGTCCGGCAGACCGTGGTCGCAGCGGGAGACCAGCTCGCTGCTCCTGACCCGGGACGCGCGGCTCTTGCGGTGCCCTCCCGCCGCCTGGTGTGCCCGGGCTGCCATCGCCGCCGCCTCTGCCGCCAGCGGCAGCAGGCCCAGGCGCTCGAAGCATGCGGCGGTCGCGTCGAGGGCGTCGCCGTCGCCGTCCGCCAGCGCTCGCACGTGCGCGGTCCGGGCAGCCGACAGGCCGGCGGGGGCGGCGCTGCCGGCCGGCGGGTCCGGCGGCAGCAGCGCCGCGGCCTTGGCGGCCGCGCCCGCCCGGGCCGCCAGGTGCAGTGCGGCCAGCGCCTGGGTGCGGCGGCCAGCCGCGCCCGCGCGTTCGGCGACCTTCAGGGCCTGGCGCGCCGCGGCGGTGCGGTCGCCGAGCTGCGCCAGCACCAGGGCGTGCTCCAGCGCCACCTCGTCCGCCGCCACCGGGTACGGCAGCGACTCAACCGCGGCGCGGGCCTCGTCCAGCACCGCCGCCGCCTCCGCGCTCTCGCCCGACTCGGCCAGCGCGCCGGCGAGTTGAGCCAGTCGCTCGGCCCTGGTCGCGAGCCACTCGTCGGGCCCGCGGTACACCGCGGCCTGGCGCAGCAGGTCGACCGCGCGGGCCGTGCGTCCGGCGCCGCGGTGGATCCGGGCTTCCAGCAGCGCGACGTGCATCCGGTGCCGGGGCCCGTCGTCGTCCCCGTCCGGGCAGTCCAGCAGCGCGGTGGCCTCGGCTTCCCCGCGGGTGTGCAGGGCGATCCGCCCGGCCAGCACCAGTCGCTCCAACCGTGCCTCGCTGTCGTCCTCGTGCGCGTCGCGCAGGGCCTCCAACGCGCCCTCGTCGTCCCCCAGCTCGTGCCGGGCAAGGGCGAGCACGGCCAGGCCGGCGGGCGACCCGGCCTCCCGGATCCCGTCCGGTCGGCCAGCCAGCAGCCGCAGCAGCGACCGGGCGTCCGCCACCTCGCCGGCCCCGGCCACCGAGCCCGCAGGGCCCGACTCGGCCTCCGCGACCAACGCTTCGGCCTCCGCCGGCCGGCGCAGCCCGAAGGCGAGGTTGAGCACCCGCAGCCGGAGCAACCCGGCCGGCGCGGCGGTCCCCGCCGTCCGCGCCAGCCGTGCCTCCGCCTCCGCGTGCCGGGCCTGGCCGATCACGGCCTCGGCGAGCAGCAGCTCCCACCGCGGGTCCGCTGCGGCCGCTCCGGCCGCGAGGGCGGCGCGGCACAGCCGTTCGGCCAGCGGGTAGTCCTGGTCGTGCAGCACCCCGAGGGTGGTGGCCCGCAGCCGCGACGGCTCCGGGATCCAGCCGGTGGCGAGTCGCAGCCGGGCGATCCGCACCGCGTCGCCGGCCCGCCGTGCGCCGGTGTCCTCCAGCGTGTCGGCGATCCGCTGCCGGAGTCGACGCGCCGTCAGCTCCGGCAGCGAGGCGGCGACGACGGCCGCGCAGAACGGATACGCCAGGCGCAGCGACAGGCGGAACCCAGACCGCTCGGTGACCACCACGCCCCGGCGGTTCAGCGCCTCGGCCGCCTCGCCGAGCCCGGCGACGACCGGCAGCCCGGCTTCCAGGTGTCCGGCGAGGGCCAGCATGCCGACCAGTTCACGCTCGTCCTGGTCCAGCTCCCCGAGCAGCAGTTCGGCCAGGTCGACCAGCCGGCTGTCCGGCGCACCGCTCAGCCCGGGCCACCGCCAGCTGTCCTGCACCTGGCGCAGGCTGCCCTCGGCGAGAGCGTGCTCGGTCAGCTCCCGGAGCACCAGGGCGCTGCCGTGCGTCAGGGTCCACAGCTCCTCGACCGTATCGGCCGCAACCGGCCCGCCGAGCCATGCGGCCAGCACCCTGGCGGTGCCCGACCGGTCCAGCGTGCCGACGGTCAGCCGGCGGATCAGCTTCTTCAAGGAGAGCTGCCGGATCAGGTCCGGCAGCGGGCGATGCGACGGCGTGGCGGCCAGCAGCACGACCTGACCGGCGTTCACCAGCCGGTGGGCCAGTTCGAGCCGGGCGCCGTCGAGCAGGTGGAGGTCGTCGGCCCAGGCGATCACGCGCCGCTTGGCGCCGCTGCGGCACCGGCCCCGCAGGTGCCCGGCCCGGCGCGCCTCCCGGGAGTGACCGGGCAGCGCGGCGAGCGGCGGCTCGGTCAGTTCCTCCAGGCGCACCACCTGGGCGCCGCCCCGCTCGGCCCGGGCCAGCGCAGCACGCAGCAGCGCGCTCTTGCCGACGCCCGCGTCACCGACCAGCAGGACGCCCACCCCGGTGTCCACCGAGCGCTCGATCTCCGCGAGTTCGGCCTCCCTCGCGGCGAACGGCCAGTCGGTCGTCACCGGCCAGTCCGCACCGAGCTCTACCGCCATCTCTCTCCCCCATGTTCACCGGTGCTGACGCGTGCGGCCCCCAGGGCCTGCTCAGGCCTGCGGGGCGCGCGCGCGGATGTACGTGACCGGCACCGGCACGGTGATCACACCGCGGTCGTCCTTCAGGGCGTCCAGCCGGGCCGCCACCTCGTCGGCCAGCCCGCCGTCGCCCAGCTGCTCGATCTTCTCCCACAACCGGCGCATCCCGGTCGTGCGCGTCCACAGCACCCACTGCGCCCCGGACTCGACGACCAGCGGCAACGGCTCCTCGAGGACCTCCACCTCGACGAAGCCGGCCTCGGTCAGCTCCCGCTCGACCGACTCCGCGCTGATCAGCCAGTTGTTGCCGACGCTCGCGAACGGGAAGTCCCGGTCCTCGGCGGCGCGGGCCGGCCGCATGTACGGCATCAGCAGGTCGTCCACGACCTCCGGCATCAGACCCCAACGCCCGCCCTCGGTCGGGAAGAACGAGGGCGTGCTGATCGCAAAACGGCCACCGGCCCGCAGCAGCGGAAGGTAGGGCTTCAGCTCGGCGGCACCCTTGGTCCAGATGAACAGGCTGAGGCTGGCGATCACGGCGTCGAACCGGCCGGCCGGGAACTCCGGCGCCTGACCGTTCATCACCGTGGTGCTCACCTGCGACAGGCCGCGCTCGTCGGCCCCCTCGGCCGCGAACCTGACCATCTCCTCCGAGATGTCGATGCCGACCGCCTCGCCGCCGGCACCCACGGTCACCGCCGCCGGGTAGAGGGCAGCCCCGCGGCCGCAGCCGACGTCCAGCACGGATTCCCCGGCGGACAATCCGGCGAATTCGACCAGCCGACGGCCGACCGGTACAAAGAATTCGACGCCGGTCTGGTCGTAAACTCCTGCGGTCCGATTGAAGAGGCGGTGCATCTCTTCGCTGGTTTCGGTCTTTTCCATTCCGACGGCTCCTTGCTGAAGAGGAGTGGACCGGGCGAGAATCCACAGAAGTGAGCCCATGCCAACACGGCTTCCGCCGGGGTGTCCAATAGGAAGATCTTCTTCCGGCCAGTAATGATCGTTATGCGCCGTAGCGGGTGCGGCGGGCGTACCGTGCGGCGGCCCGGCCGCCACACCCCCGGGGCGGCTCAGCCCGGGTGCGCCGGGAGGCCCCTCCCGGAATCAGCTCGGTGGATCCGGGCTCAGGCGCTCGCCGAGTCCATCGCCTCGACCAGGCTCTTGGGCCGCATGTCGGTCCAGTTCGCCTCGATGTAGTCCAGGCAGGCCTGGCGGGTGTCCTCACCGTGGACCTTCGCCCAGCCAGCGGGCACCTCGATGGACACCGGCCAGAGCGAGTGCTGGCCCTCGTCGTTGACCAGCACCAGGTAGGTGCCGCGCTCGTCCTCGAAGGGGTTGGTCGCCATTGTGTCTCTCCTCGGTGTGAGCCGGTTCGCTGTGGCCCGGTTCGCTGTGACGGGCACGGCGGGGCGCCGCGCCGACGCCCGGGAAACCACGCGGGGAAGGCGATGAATTGGATGCCGGCGAAACCCGGTCCCGGTTTGTGCCGGGAAATCCGTGTCGCACGTGACCTCGCCGGCCGTGTCACCCCGTGGGCCGGTCCGAAGTCATCCGTTCCGTCAAAGGCTAAACAGCACCAGAAACGGCGTCAACCGGCGTCCCGTGCGTCATGATCCCGGGTCAACTCCGGCTGGAGCAAGCCACTGTGGGTGGCATCACGAACCGGGAAGGAAGTCTGCCCCGCCCCCGCCGTCCGCCGCAGGCGATCCGCCCCCTTGATCGTCCTTGTTAGCATCGGCCCGGGGGCACGAGGTGGCGAGACGGGTCGGGGGGCCTACCGATGCACACATCGAGGCGCGGATGAGCGGGTCGGCACCGGGGACGGGCGTTCCGGAGGGCCGGCCGGAGGCGGGGCGGGTCACGGGCCACGTCCTCGGCCCCGTCGAACTCGCCGGGCCCAAGGGCGTCCTCCGTCCCAGCGCGGGCAAACAGCGGGTCCTGCTCGGCGGTCTGCTGCTGCACGCGGGGCGGGTCGTGTCCACCGACGAGCTCATCGAGTGGCTCTGGGCGCAAACCCCGCCCCCGACCGCCAAGGAGACGCTGTACGTCTACCTCATGCGCCTGCGCAAGCTGATGCAGGACCAGGTCGGCGGCGCGGCCCGGCTGCGGACCGTTCCCGGCGGGTTCCGGCTCGACCTCCCGCCCGGCGCCCTCGACCTCTCCGCGTACCGCACCGCCGTCGCCGAGGCCCGCCGGTCCGAGGAGGACGGCGACACCACGGCCGCCGTAGACCGGTTCCGGGCCGCCGAGGAGTTGTGGCGCGGACCCGCGCTGGCCGACGTCCCGTCCGACCGGCTCCAGCGCGACGAGGTCGTCCTGCTCACCGAGGAGAAGAACCGGGCCGTCGAGGACCGCATCGAACTGGAGCTGCACCTCGGCCGGCACACCGCCCTGCTCGGCGAGCTGCGCGCGCTCACCGCCCGGTACCCCCTGCGCGAACGGCTCTGGGTCCTGCTGATGCGCGCGCTTCACCAGGACGGTCGCCGGGCCGAGGCGCTGGACTGCTACCTGCAGGTGCGCACCCTGCTGCTAGACACCTACGGCCTGGAACCCGGCGAGGAACTGCGCGGTATGCAGCGGCACATCCTGCGCGGGGGCGTACCCGGGCCCGCCGGTCCGGGCGCCGCACTCGATCCTGCCTGGCAGATCCAGTGCCAACTCCCGTCTCCCCCACCGGTGTTCGTCGGGCGCTCGGACGAGACCGGCGCCCTGGCCGCGGCCCTCACCCCCACGGAGACCCCCGGCGTCCCGGTCGCGCTGGTCTCCGGACCACCCGGGATCGGCAAGAGCGCGCTGGCCGTGCGGGTCGCCCACCAGCTGCGGGACCACTTCCCCGACGGTCAGTGGTACGTGCAGTTGGACGACCTCGCACCCGGCGAGCACATCGGCGACTTGCTCCGGCTCTCCGGCGCCGCCCCCGAGTCCATCCCCGCCTCCCTGCCCGCCAGGGCGGCCGCACTGCGTGCCCGGCTCGCCGGCCGTCGAGTGCTGCTGCTGCTCGAGGACGCCACCCAGCTCGACCAGATCCGGCCACTGCTGCCGAGCACGCCCGGCTGCGCCTTCCTGGTCACCTGCCGCCGGGTGATCGCCGGACTCCCGGGCGCCGAACAGGTCCGCCTGGACGTGCTCGACGCCCCCGACGCCGAGCGGATGTTCGCCGCAGTGGCCGGCCGCCGCGCCGCCGAGGACCGCGAGTCCGCGCGGCGGATCGTCGAACTGTGCGGCGGGCTCCCGCTCGCCCTCAGCATCGCCGGTGCCCGCCTGGTGGCCCGACCGGACACCACGCTCGCCGCCTTCGCCCACCGGCTGGCCCGACGGAAGTGGCGGCTCGACGCGCTGGAGGTCGACTCGCTGCGCCTGCGCGCCGCCGTCCGGGCCGCGTACGTACGGCTCACTCCCGCCGCCCAAAACGCCTTCCGGCTGATCGGCCTGCTACCGAGCAACGTCTTCCCGTCCTGGGTGCTGTCCGCACTGATCGGGCCGCCGGACGACGAGGGCGTGGCCGAACAGCTGCTCCGTGCGAGCCTGCTGAACGCAGAACCGGACCCTCGGACCGGTGAGAGCCGGTACCGCGTACACGAGTTGCTCCTCGCCTACGCCGAGGAGCTGGCCACCGCCGAGCCCGCTGCGCAATCCGTGGAGGCGCTTCGCCGACTGCTCGGCGCCTTCCTCCAGATCGCCGAGGCCCGCCACCCCGATCTCCGCCCACGGCTGCCACTCCCCCCGGACGACGCACCGGCCGACCAGGTGCTCCCGCAGGACCGGGCCCGCAGACTGGCTGACCCTCGCGCCTGGGGCCCCGCCGAACGGGAGCTCGCCGGCCACGTGATCGAGCGCGCCCACCGCCTCGGCCGCCCGAGGCAGGCGGCCCGGCTCTGCCACCTGCTGCACCTCACCCCGCCCTGCTTCAACGACGGCTCGGATGCGGCACGTCGTGACGAAGACGGCGCGGCGGACGACAGAGCTCCGCACCCGAAACGGCCCGGTGAACCGCGTGCGACGGGCTGGTTGCTGATGCGCGCCGCCCGCGCCCAGTTGGAGCGCGGCGCGGTGGCCGCGGCCGCCAGGTCCGCTCGCCATGCCTGGAAGGTCTTCACCGAGGAGGGCGAACTGCGCGGCAGCGCGGCAGCCGCCAGACTCCTTCGCCAAATACATATGACCCTATGACATTTCTGTCTATTCCAAAGGTGATTTGGCATCCCGTAATCCGGGCATAATGGACTGAGAAGTCCCGGGCCCGGCGCGGACAAGGATGGCGACATGGGTGGAACGCTCGGACCACTCGCGCACCTGGTCCGCCAGGTCCGCGCCTTCGACCACTTCCCCACCGTGGACGACGCGTTACGGGTCATCCGGGCCGAGGCGCAGGCGGTCCCCGACAGCACCGTCCGGCGACTCGGCGTCTCCCGCGCAGGAGAGCCCCTCGACCTGATCTCCCTCGGCACCGGCCCCCGCGGCATCCTCGTACTGGCCGGCCCGCACCCGAACGAGCCGGTGGGCCTGCTGACGGCCTGGGAGCTGGTTCGCCTGGTCGGCGCCGCGATCCGCGCCGGCGACCCGGCGGTCGCCCCGTTCACCTGGCACGTCCTACCGTGCTGGGACCTCGACGGTGCCCGGCTCAACGAGGCCTGGTACACCGGCCAGTTGGACGTCACCTCCTATCACCGGCACTTCTACCGTCCCGGGCTCGCCGCCCAACCCGAGTGGACCTTCCCGCTCGACCTCCCCGGCGCCCGCTTCGATCGGCCCCTGCCGGAGACGGTGGCGGTCATGGCCGCGATCGACGTCCTGCGGCCGCAGGTGATGTGCTCCCTGCACAACAGCGACCTCGGCGGCGCCTTCTACATCATCGACCGCAACGACACCCGGGTCGTCCCCGAACTGGCCCGGATCCCGGCCGCCCACGGCCTTCCGGTCGAGACCGTCTCGATGGACACCATCGGCTGGGACTCCCCCGCCGCCGGTGTCCACGTCCTCCCCGGAAGTGCCACGCTGCACGCCGGCGCCGGGCCCGACCGACCGCCCGAGCACGGGCTCTGCAGCCTCCACTACGCCGCCCAGCGCCACGGCACCTGGGGGGTCATCGCCGAGGTCCCGCAGTGGCACGTCCAGCGGCCTCCCGCACCGGTCACCACCGAGGCGTGGACGGCGGCGATCGGCCGGGAGGCCGCGCGTCTGCTCGACGTCCTCGCCCCGGTCGAGGTGGCCCTCGACGCCGCCGACCGCGCCACCCCGGACAGCCCCTTCGTCCCGGCCGTGCGCGACACCGTCCGGCTGGCCCGGCTGTCCGCCGCGGTCTGGACCGCCAAAGTGGGTCTCGCCCGCCCGACGGACCCGGTCCTGGCCGAGGCACTGTGGAGCGCCGTCCACGACGGGGCCCGGCTGTTGCCACTGCGGGCCTTGGGCATGTGGCAGCGGGCGTTCCCAGAGCCGTCGGCGTGCGGGGACACGGGTGACAGCGGTCGCGACGACATCCTCGGCCGGTCCGCCGAGCACGCCCACCTGTCGCTCGGCCCGCTGTGCGAGGCCTTCGCGGCCGAGACCAAGCTCGCGCCGTACCCCATCGGCACGCTGGTCGCCGCCCAGCTTGACGCAGTGCTCACCAGCGCGAGCGGCTGCACCAGCAACCTGACCCACGCCTGACGTATTTGACGTTCCCCTGACATCGCGTCCGGCCCAATGCTGGGACCGGCGCTAGGTCACCCCACCTAGCCTTGATTCACAAGTCTGCCGTTTGCCGTGCCCGCGTTGCGTTCGTGTGCGGTGGCACGCTCATTTGATCAAGGCTTCACGGGGGTTTCGCATGAAGGTCACACAATTCTTTTCGGGTGCCATCGCCGGGGAAAATGCGGGATTCATCGAAATATGCGGGGAAGTCCGGACCGACCTGCTCGACGCGGCCTTCCGGCAGGCCTGGGGCGAGTTCACGGACAGCTGCGATCTCCCGTTCGGCGTCGAGCTGACCGAAGCCGGTACGGACCGGACGGTCCGGCGACTGCGGATGACCGGGCTCTCGGCGCACGAACACACCCGCTGGCTGATCGCCCAGCGTGCGGTGGACCTCTACGCCGCGGCGTCGGCGGATCGGGAGGGCACCGCGCCCACCGCCGTCTTCACGCTGCGGCCCGCGGAGGACGCACCGGGTACGAGCATTACGGATTTCGGCACCCGCTCCGACGGCAAGACCGGCACGGCTGATGGGGCCGACCCTGCGCTGACCCGGCGCATGACGCCGGCGGCCGTCGTCGCGGCGTACCTGCACGAGGTTGCCGGCGCGACCGAGGTCGTCTGCGAGGTGAGGGCGACGGCCACCGGGGCGCCGGAGCCGGTGTCGGCGTCGGTGTCGGTGTCGGTGTCGGTGAGCATCCCGGTCGACTCCGCCGACGGGCTCGTCGGACTGTCCCGGCGGATCGCGAACGCCTGCCGCGTGGCGGCCGACGCCCACGGGCTGGGCCCGGTGGAGAGGCTTGCCGTCGGCATCCGGCCGGCTGGCGGGCCGGATGCCCCGGGCCTGCCGGGTCTCGCGGACCTGCTGCGCTTCGTCGAGGGCACGACGGGAATGTCCGACGGCCAGCTTGACGAGCAACTCTCCTTCTGGATCAAGGAGTTGGACGGCCTCCCCGAGCAGCTCTCGCTGCCCTTCGACCGGTCGCGCCCCAACGCGCCCTCGGGGCGGACCGACACCGTCGACGCCCGCGTCGCGCCCGAGCTGCACGACCGACTCGCTGACCTGGGCCGAGCCGCAGACGCAAGCACCTTCATGGTCCTGCAGGCGGCGATCGCCATCCTGCTCACACGCCTCGGCGCGGGCACGGACATCCCCCTCGGCGCCGCCGCCCCAGCGCGGTCCGGTCTCCTTGCCAACACCCTCGTGCTGAGGACGGACACGTCCGGCGATCCGTCGTTCCGCGAGTTGGTCGAGCGGGTGCGGGTGCTCGACCTGACCGCGTTCGCCCATCAGGACGTCCCGTTCAACCGCGTGGTCGAGGCACTCGACCCGGAGCGCGCGGGAGCGGTGCATCCGCTGTTCCAGGTGTTGCTGACGGATCGACGGAAGATCTGGCAGCACCGGATCGGGGTGACAGCAGCCGACCTGGCCTTCACGGTGTCCGGGACGGAGGAGTCAACGGGCGGGCTGGACGTCGATCTGGAGTTCAGCACGGACTTGTTCGAGCGGTCGACGGTGGAAGGACTGGCCGGTCGCCTGGTGCGCCTGCTCGAAGCAGCGACCACCGAACCCGACCTACCCATCAGCAAGCTGGAAATCCTCAGCCCCGAGGAACGCGAGCTGGTCATC
>NZ_BAAATR010000038.1:0-88563 GCF_039533515.1 Kitasatospora cystarginea
GGACCCGCCTCGAACGGCGCACCGCCACCGCCTGAACTCGGACCCGGCCCGGCAAGCACCTTGCCGGGCCGGGTCCTTCGTGTGCTCGTCCTGGTGAAGCCGCACTCGCGTGAACCGGCCCGCGACACGGCCCATCAGCTGGTCGAACATCACCTGCCATCGGGCAGGCACTACGCTGCGACCTGCGGCCACCGCGAGATCGTTACTCTTCACAGACCGATGATCAGCGGTGGCCGTACTCGCTCCCGTGCCAGTGCCAGCGAAGCCAGCCTGGATCGAGGCGCGGCGCCCTGCGGAAGGAACTGGCAGACCACGCCCTCGAACTGCTGCCGCAGCCGCTCGGGGTACGGGCCGAGTCTGCCGATCGGTAGAGATGCGGTCGTCATGCCCCGGGATCATACCGAGCTGGCGAGCAGCTCAAGTTCGGGGTGGTGACCTCGATTTGACACCTGCGCTGCGGACAGTCGAGGAGCCCTCGACCGAGGTCCTCGACAGCGGGGAAGTCGACGTGGGTGCCCGGATCCGCTGGGTCCACGCCGCACCGGCTGATCCGGACGCACCCGACGACCCGGGCCCGCTCACCTTCTGCGGCATCGCGACGAGCGACCTGGAGCGGGAGCCGTACAGCCCCGACGAACCGGGAGCCACTTGGTACCCGCCGTCCCAGCGGACCCGCCGTTGCCGGAGCTGCGAAGCCGCACTGCAATCTCTGTGAGGTCCCGCACCGGCCGGTCGCGGCGAGCCGGCGCCGGGGCGGCGGGATGGCGCCAGGACCTGCCCGTGAGCGCCGGCAGTTGCGGCGGCGGGGCGCTACGTCACTTCACGGTGACCGTGACCCGCCAGGGGATGACGACCCGTGGGCAGACGTGTCCGGGGTCGGGAACGCAGTGCCTGAAGGCGGTAATGCCACTCGTGCCGCGGCTGATCGCCTGAAATCCGGCCGACGCGTCTCCGTTCGGCGAGGTGCCGGCGTCGTGCGGTCGGAGGACCTTGGGATCGCCGGCCTTCGGTGCGCTCCACACCCAGGTCTGCCCCTGATCCCGGAGGTGGGTCAGCCTGACCTTGATCACGTCGTTGCGCGCCACCGTCACGGTGCGGCCGTCGTCCGCATTGGTGAGCATGACGGCGCGGGCGAACCGGGCGTGGGACGGGTGGGCGGCGGCCGACGCCGTCGCGGCGACGGACACCGTCGTCGCGGTCAGCGCCAGCCCCAGAGCCAGCGGAGCGGCCAGAAATTTCGCGGTGTGCACGGGTTGCTCCCAGCGGTGGACGAACTCGTTGGTGAACGTCCTACACCGTCACCACGGCCCGGCGCCGCCGCCGTCCGGCCGATTCACCCTATTTCGCGAATCGTTGGCATCTTTGCCCACGTCCTCCACGAACCCCGCCGGCCGGCCGCTACCCGCCGAACTCCCGCTCGACTCGCGCCAGCTCCTGCTCGGCCTCCACGCTCTTCGCGGTACCGGACTCGGCGACGATCGTGAACCAGTGCCCGGCCAGCAGCGGATCGTCCTGGCCGACGTATAACAAGGCAAGGTTGAAGGCGGATTCCATGTGCCCGGTCTCAACCGCCGTCCGCAGCCGGGAGATCGCCTCCTCGCAGTGGCGTCGCCTAGCTTGGCCGGCAGCACCGCACCCGGGGTGCCGCGAGGCTCCCGGTCCACTCGTCGGCAACCGGCGGCGCGCAGGCGCCGCGGATGGGGGAGTCACGTGATCTCCGCACTACGTCGGGCCGGGCCGGCCAGGCGGACGGCAGGCCGGCGGGCTCCCGGTTCGTTCGGCCCATCGCGCGGCAGCTGAACGGCACTTGGCGAGTGCTTGGGCAGTACTTGACGGCGGTCGGGCGAGTGGCGGACCCAATCTTGAGCGTGCGGTTCGGGTGTGGGAGGGTGTCCCGCCGATCGGTTCCGGGCCGGCGGAGTCCGGGCCCGTCGGCGCCGTGCTCCGGCATTCTTCGGCAGTTCTCATCAGCGGTGCGGATCAGCGGCATGGGCTTGCTGCGCGAGTACGGGGGCAGTGGAGATGGGCCTGGTCGCCGGACAGGATGATGTTGAGCAGTCCCCGCCGAGGCGGGACGGCTACTATCCGGCAGCAGGGGCCCCTGTCGGCACCACGCTGATCGGCCTCGGCAGACCCGCAAAGGCCGAGGGCGTGCTCCGGGAGAGCGCCGGGCTCTGCGGATCGCCGCTCGTTCCCTCCCACCACCGCACCCTGGAGGCTGAGTTGGTTCTCGGTACGGCACTCGCCGCCCAAGACCGCCACGCCGGGGCGGTGGAGACGCTCACGGCCACCCGAACGGCCCGGCCGGAGCACTTCGGCACGGCGCACCCGAGCACCTGGCATCCAAGCACCGCGCAGCCGAACACCGCACGCCCGAGCTCCCTCGCCGCCGCACCCGGGTTAGCGCAGCGGGCGGGACAGCAGCGGCAGACCGGCTGACGACATCGGGCCGAGCAACGGCCACCCGCCAGGCACCGACGACACGCCGCCGCCGAAGCCGCCGGGCAGCCACCCGGTTGCGCGCCCCGGGCGACCGGACACCGACTTCCGGTGAACTCTTCGAACGCAGTACGAGCCGGGCAAGTGACCCGGTCGGCACAGGAGCTGGATACGAGAACGCCTTGACTTCCTCCCCCTCGTGAACGAGGGGGATTCCCCTCAGCCTCGCGGCTGGGCCGCTGTGCGTTTGCGCTGCGGTGGGACCACTTCCTGCTTCACCGACGATCGCCCGCTCGGAGTGTTCCGTTGAGGTCTTACACCGTCTCCACAGGCTGCAACCACCAGTCCGGCGGCCAGGAGGTTACGGGCCGCGTTCACGTCCCGGTCGTGAACCGCTCCGCAGCCGCAGCGCCATTCACGGACATTGAGAGGCATCTTCTCGCGGACGGTTCCGCACGCCGAACACAGCTTGGAGCTGGGGAACCACCGGTCGACGGTCACCAGGTCGCGGCCGTACCAGGCGCACTTGTACTCCAGCATGGTCCGCAGCTCGCTCCACGAAGCGTCCGAGATGGCGCGGGACAGCCTGCGGTTCCCCAGCAGGTTGCGGACGGACAAGTCCTCGATCACGACCACTTGGTTTTCGTGGACGAGTCGAGTCGTGAGTTTGTGCAGGAAGTCCCTGCGCCGGTCGGCGATCCGCGCGTGGATCCGAGCGACTTTCCCGCGGGCCTTCTCCCGGTTGGCAGACCCCCTGGCCTTGCGGGACAGCGCCCGCTGAGCCCTGGCCAGACATTCCCCGTCCTCGCGTTCCGATCGGGGATTGGCGATCTTCTCCCCGGTGGAGAGCGTCACCAGCGAGATGATACCCGCGTCGATGCCCACCGCCGCATCCACGGCCGGGAGAGGCTTGACGGCCGGGTCCTCGCACAGCATCGAGACGAACCAGCGTCCCGCACTGTCCCGGGAGACGGTCACCGTGGACGGGGCCTGCCCCTCTGGGAGAGGCCGGGACCATCGGATCTCCAGTGGCTCCGTCATCTTCGCCAGCGTCAGCTTCCCATCACGGAAGCGGAACGCGGACGCGGTGTACTCGGCGCAGTCGCGGGACTTCTTCTTCGACTTGAAGCGGGGGTGCCTGGCTCGCTTCGCGAAGAAATTGGTGAAGGCACCTTGCAGATGTCGCAGGGTCTGCTGGAGCGGGACGGAGGAGACCTCGTTGAGGAACGCCAGTTCCTCGGTCTTCTTCCACGCCGTCAGCATCGCCGATGTGGCGTTGTAGTTGATCCGCTCGCCCCGCAGCGACCACGCCTCGGTACGGGCACGCAACGCCAGGTTGTAGACCTTGCGCACGCACCCGAACGTGCGCGACAGCTCAGCTGCCTGCGCATCGGTCGGATAGAAGCGGAACTTGTACGCCCGCTTCACGTGAACGGCCTGCACGGATCACAAGGTGCCGCGAACTCGCGGCCTGGTGCGGGTGATTCACCTACCGAGACGCCATACCGCCCAGGCGGCGGTCTGGCTTTCCCTGTCCCACTACGCGGGAGCATTCGTTTCCTCCCCCAGCTGAAGCTTGGGGGTATCCACGAAGGAGATCAGATGAAACTGACCGGTACTCCCTTCTACATCCTCACGATCGTCCTCTTCCTAGCCTCCATCGTGCTGGCCGTGGTGCAGTGGGCAAGGCGAGGAGGCGGCGGCGGTCAGGGGAGCCGGCGCGGCAACCGGGGCCGGGCACCGCAGGCCAAGCGCGGGCCGCTGCAGTTCGTCGGCTATCTGGCGACGATCCTGTTCTGTCAGTCCACTGCCGTGCTGATGGTGTTCGTGATGGTCAACAACTCGAACCTGATCTACGACAGTTGGG
Organism: Kitasatospora cystarginea; assembly: GCF_039533515.1. Lineage (NCBI taxonomy): Bacteria > Bacillati > Actinomycetota > Actinomycetes > Kitasatosporales > Streptomycetaceae > Kitasatospora > Kitasatospora cystarginea. The sequence continues at coordinate 4,307 of NZ_BAAATR010000038.1, forward strand.
GCGATCTGCTGGGCACCAGCAGCCATGTCCGGGCGGTTCCGGTGCCGCCCAAGGACAACGGCATCGCGGCCGACGCCGGTGCCGACAAGAACCGGCAGAAGGTGATCCAGTCCTTCCACGGGGTGGACGACAACGCGGTCCCCAAGGACGTCAAGGAGACCGACCTCAAGGGCCAGCTCTCCGGAGTGGACGGTGAGGTCCTGGTGTGGACGCCGCCGGAGTACGACGACCCCGCGTACAAGGACAAGGCCTTCCCCGTGGTCGAGTTGCTGGCCGGGTTCCCCGGCTCCTCCAGCACCTGGTTCGGCACCATGGACGTCTCCAAGCAGTTGGCGCCGCTGATGAAGTCCGGTCAGGTGGCACCCTTCATCCTGGTCTCGCCCCGGGTCACGCTGCTCGGCAAGAACACCGACACCGGCTGTGCGGACGTTCCGGGCAAGGTCAACGCGGAGACCTGGCTGTCACGGGACGTCCCGCAGATGGTGCTGGACAACTTCCGGGTGGACGCCTCCCCCGATCGCTGGGCACTGGCCGGCTACTCGGCGGGGGCGCACTGCGCCACCAGGCTCGCGCTGGCGCACCCCAACCGCTACCGGGCCGCGATCAGCATGTCCGGCTACAACGACCCGAAGGAGGAGTCCGATTCGCTGACCGCGAAGGACCCGCACCTACGGGAGGTCTCCAACCCGCTGTACCTGCTCACCCACGCGGCCACCCCGCCGAACGTGGCCCTCTACGAGACCGGTAACAAGGGCGACGGCCTGGAGGACGCACTGGCACTGCAGAAGGCGGCGAAGTCCCCGACCTCGGTGACACCGTTCGAAACCCACGGGCCGCACCTGAGCGCGACCTGGAAGCCGCTCGTGGTCCCCACCTTCAAGTGGCTGACCGGGATCATCCCGCCCCAGCACTGAGCGTCGTACGGACCGCCGCTCAGGTCTCCCCCAGGTCGCCGTCCAGTTCCTCGTCGAGGTCTCCCTCGGCGAGTTGGGCGAGGGCCTGGTCGAGCCAGTCGAGCCAGAACGTCTCCAGGCCGATGCCCGCCTGCAGCACCAGGTGCTGCAGGCGGGCTCTTTCGTCCGCCACCGAGGCGAAGTCGCGCTGCGCGATCTCCCGGTACTCGGCGAGCTGGCGCCGGTGCAGCTCACGGTGCCGGAGGAGTTCGTCACCGAGCCCGCTGCCGGCTCCCGCCGTACCGACCACCGCCGCCGCGCGCAGCCGCAGCACCAGCGCGTCCCGGACCGGCCTGGGGTCCTGGCTCTCACCGACCCAGGCCACCAGAGCGTCCCGACCCTCGGGCAGGACCTCGTACTCCTTGCGTCCGCCGCGGGCCGGCTGCTGCTGGGGCAGTTCGCGGATCAGCCCCGCCTCCTCCAGCCTGCCCAGCTCACGGTAGATCTGCTGGTGGGTGGCCGGCCAGAAGAAGCCGATCGACTTGTCGAACCGGCGCGTCAGCTCCAGCCCCGAGGACGGCTTCTCCAGCAAGGCGGTGAGGATGGCGTGCGGCAGCGACATGGTCGGGGGAGCCTCCGGCAGGTGCCAACGGGTATCACAGGGCATCCTACGGATGCGCCGCGGGCCGGAGCACGGAGCGCCGTTCGGAGCGCGGCCGCCCGGCCCGGCGCACGGACCTCGCCGGGCCGGGCGGCCGAGCCGCACGCGCCGGTCGGCACCCGATGGCACGGACACCCGATCGCACCGCAGGAGGGCCCCACCGACGTGGGCCCGACCGCAGAGGTCAGAGCGCGGCCGCGAGCCGGGTGCCCTGGTCGATGGCGCGCTTGGCGTCGAGTTCCGCGGCCACGTCCGCACCCCCGATCAGGTGCGGCCGGACGCCGAGCGCGACCAGTGCGTCGTACAGCTCGCGTCGCGGCTCCTGCCCGGTGCAGACCACCACCGTGTCGACGGGGATGCTCTCCTCGCGGCCGTCCACGGTGATGTGCAGTCCGACGTCGTCGATCCGCCGGTAGCTCACACCAGAGAGCATGGTGACGCCGCGGCGACGGAGTTCGGTGCGGTGGATCCAGCCGGTGGTCTTCCCCAGCCCGGCGCCGACCTTGCTGGTCTTGCGCTGGAGCAGGTGGACGCTGCGCGGGGCGGCGGCCCGCTCCGGCCGGCCGAGGCCGCCGGGAGCCTGGTACTCGGTGTCGATGCCCCACCGCCGGTGGAACACCGCGCCCTCGAGTGCCGCGGCGTCCCCGGGGTCGGTCAGGAAGGCCGCGACGTCGAATCCGATCCCGCCGGCCCCGAGGATCGCCACCCGCTCGCCGACCTCGGCCTTGTCTCGCAGCACGTCCAGGTAGCTCAGCACGCTGGGGTGGTCGATACCGGGGATCTCGGGGGTCCGCGGGGTGACTCCGGTGGCGAGCACGACCTCGTCGTAGCCCCCGGCGGCAAGCGCGTCGGCGGTCACCGCGCTGCCGAGCCGCAGTTCGACCTGCTCGGCCGCCAGGCGGTGGCGGAAGTAGCGCAGGGTCTCGTCGAACTCCTCCTTGCCGGGCACCTGGCGGGCGATGTTGAGCTGCCCGCCGATCTCACCGGCCGCCTCGTACAGGGTCACGGCATGACCGCGCTCGGCGGCGGCGACCGCGAGCGCGAGGCCGGCCGGACCGGCGCCGACCACGGCGACCCGCTTGCGGTGGCGGGTCGGGCCGAGCACCAGCTCGGTCTCGTGGCAGGCACGGGGGTTGACCAGGCAGGAGGTGATCTTCCCGCTGAAGGTGTGGTCCAGGCAGGCCTGGTTGCAGCCGATGCAGGTGTTGATGGTCTCGGCCCGGCCGCGTTCGGTCTTGGCGACGAAGTCCGGGTCGGCGAGCAGCGGCCGGGCCAGCGCGACCATGTCGGCATGGCCCTCCGCGAGCAACTGCTCGGCGATCTCCGGGGTGTTGATGCGGTTGCTGGTCACCAGCGGAATCCGGACCGCGCCCATCACCCTCTTGGTGACCCAGGCGAACGCGCCGCGCGGCACGGAGGTGGCGATGGTGGGGATGCGTGCCTCGTGCCAACCGATACCGGTGTTGATGATGGTCGCGCCCGCCGCCTCGATCGCCTTGGCGAGGGTGATCACCTCGTCCAGGCTGGAGCCGCCGGGCACCAGGTCGAGCATGGAGAGCCGGTAGATGACGATGAAGTCGGGACCGAGCCGCTCGCGGACCCGGCGGACGATCTCGACCGGGAAGCGCATCCGGTTCTCGTACGAGCCGCCCCAGCGGTCCTCGCGCCGGTTGGTGGCAGCCGCGATGAACTCGTTGATCAGGTAACCCTCGGAGCCCATGATCTCGACGCCGTCGTACCCGGCCCGGCGGGCGAGTTCGGCGGTGCGGACGAAGTCCTCGACGGTCCGCTCGACCTCGTCGTCGGTGAGCGCGCGCGGCGTGAACGGGCTGATCGGCGCCTGCAGCGCGCTGGGTGCGACCAGGTCGGGGTGGTGGGCGTAGCGGCCGAAGTGCAGGATCTGCATGGCGATCCGGCCGCCCTCGCGGTGTACGGCATCGGTGACGACGGTGTGCTGCGCCACCTCCTGGTCACAGGTCAGCTTGGCGCCGCCGCTCCAGGGACGGCCCTCCTCGTTCGGGGCTATCCCGCCGGTGACGATCAGCCCGACGCCGCCGCGGACCCGGGCGGCGTAGAACTCGCCCATCCGCTCGAAGCCGCCGGGTGCCTCCTCCAGGCCGACGTGCATCGAACCCATCAGCACCCGGTTGGGCAGCGTGGTGAACCCCAGGTCGAGCGGGCTCAGCAGGTGGGGGTACGCGGTCATCCAGCGCCTCCTCGCGCGAAGTCGTCGCCTCACGGTAGGGCGGGCGGGCGCATATATGCAACTAGTTGCACATTCGTGGTCGCCGACTGCGCGGACCGGCAGGGCGCGCGTCCGCTCTGCCGCACGCCCCTCGCGCCCTCGCGCACTCCCCCGCTGACCGGCGGGACGATTTCCCTCCTGTGGGTGTACGTACCGGCCGGCGGAGGCCCAAGACTGGGGTCATGTCCGCTGATGCAGTCACCAACATCGCCGCCGAGCCGACGCGTTCGGCCTCCACAGGACGCATGGCCGGCCTCGACCTGGCGCGCGGCCTGGCGGTGCTCGGCATGTTCGCCGCCCACGTCGGACCGGTGCAGGGGGAGGACGGACCGATCGGCCTGGCCGCCCAGTTCGCCCACGGGCGCGCCTCGGCTCTCTTCGCGCTGCTGGCAGGCGTGTCGCTGACACTGATCGCCGGGCGCAGCCCCCGGGTCGGGCGGGCCGGTCGGCAGGCCGCGGCCAGGATCGCGCTCCGGGCCCTGATCCTGCTGGCCGTCGGCAGCGCGATGACGGCGATGCACGCCCCGGTCGACGTCATCCTCGCCTACTACGGCCTCTACTTCCTGCTGGCCCTGCCGCTGAGCCGGCTGCCGGCCGGCCCGCTGGCCACCGCCGCGCTGGGCTGGGCCCTGCTCGGCCCGCAGCTGTCGTTCGTGCTCCGCGCCGGCCTCGACACCCGGGACTGGAGCGAGCCGCTCACCGCACTCGACCCGATCGCCCACCTCAGCGGCGGTGAAGGGCTGGTGGCCCTGCTGCTCACCGGCAACTACCCCGCACTGACCTGGATGCCGTTCGTCCTCGGGGGCATGGCCCTCGGGCGGCTGGATCTGACCTCCGCCCGGCTGCGCTCCCGACTGGCCGCCACGGGAGCGGCGCTGATCGGCCTCGGCTACGGCGGCGCCTGGCTGGCCTGTCGGCTGGTCGCCACGGACGTGGACTGGTGGCACGGCGCCGAGGAGGGCACCGTGAACACCGCCGACCCCGCCGGACTGCTCACCGCGGCGCCGCACAGCGGCACCACCTTCGAGATCCTGGGCTCGCTCGGCGTCGCGGTGAGCATCGTGGTCGCCTGCACCACGCTGCTGGCCCGGCGCCCCTCGGTCGGCACCCGGCTGCCGGTCGCGCCGGTCGCCGCCGTGGGCGCGCTCTCGCTCTCCGTGTACGTCGGGCACATCGTGCTGATCGAGGCGCTGGGCGGGGACGACCTTCCCGACTCACCCGCTGTGCTGCTGGCCGCCTTCAGTGCGCTGGCCCTGGCACTCGCCTGGATGTGGACCCGTCGCTTCCGCCGCGGCCCACTCGAGGCGGCCCTCCACCGGGCCACGCTGCTGGCCCGCTTCGTCCGCTGAGGCCCCGGGCGGATCCGAGGGTGGAGGAGTGCGGGAGTAGCCGAGATCCTCGGTGTCCACCCGCAGGCCGTCCGCTACCGGATGCGCCTGGTCGAGCGCGCCTTCGGCGACCAACTCGCCGACCCGGACGACCGTTTCGCCAACGAGGTCGCCTTCCGCGCCCTCCACCTCCGGGGCGGCGGCCCGCCCTGAGCCTCCGTCCGGGCCGCGCCCGCCGTACCACCGCCGGCTTCACCGTCCGGCGCTGCTCAGGGAGTTCGGGGGCTCGGCGGGTTCAGGGGCTCGGCGAGTTCAGGGAGCGCAGCGACGGCCCCTGGCCGGCAACCGCGCTGCGCCGCTCGATCAGCACCACGTCCCGCCACACGCCGTGATGGCAGCCGACCCGCTCCCGGACGCCGATCGCCCGGAAGCCGGCCCGGCGGTGCAGCGCCAGACTGACCGTGTTCTCCGGGAACACACCCGACTGGATCGTCCAGATCCCGGCCCGCTCGGTCGACTCGATCAGCTCCCGCAGCAGTGCCATGGCCACGCCCCGGCCGCGCGCCCCGGGGTGCACGTACACCGAGTGCTCGACCACACCGGCATACGCGGCGCGCCCGGACACGGCCGAGGCCGCGACCCATCCGAGCACCCGGCCCTCGGCGTCGACCGCCACCGCCCGGTGCTCCGGCAGCTTGGCCGCGTCGAACTCCTCCCAGCCGGGCGCCGCCGTCTCGAAGGTGGAATTCCCCTCCTCGATCCCGGACCGGTAGATCGCCAGTACCTCATCGGCATGTGCGGCGGTCATCGGAGTGATCACGAAGTCAGCCACGGCCACCCTCCCCAAAGATCAGCGCCTCCCGCCAACGCTACCGCGCCGTCAGCCGACCAGGTCCGCGAGTTCCGCCAGGTCGACCGCCCGAGGTTCATCCGGGCTCACCACCGCCGCCGTGGCCTGGTACTTCTCGTCGTCCCAGTCGAGCAGGTGCAGTTCCTCGAAGCGGCTGCGCAGCGGCACCCCGTCGACGGCGGCGAGCGGCAGGGCGGAGAGGTCGACCGCGCCCATGGTGTCCAGGGTGAGCCGGCCGATCTTGATCAGCGCCTCCTTGCGCACCCACTGGCGCAGGAACGCCCGCTGCGGGTCCGTGTGCTTCTCGACCAGCCGCAACTCGCCCTCGGTGAGCACCCGTTCCAGCACGTCGGGGTGCGTCCCGGTCCGCTCCGCCAGCTCCACGTCGACCCCCACCTCCCGATAGCCGGCGGCCGCCGCGACCACGCCCTTGGTGTGCGAGATGCTGACGTGGACTCCGGGGTGGTCCGGCAGGTACGGCTTGCCGTGGTCGGCCTTCCCGCACCCGGGGCAGGACTGGGCCAGCGTCACCTCCGTGGCGGTGGCGCCAATCAGCCGTGCGGCGCACAGCCGGACCAGGATGTGCGCCGCCACGAAGTCCCGGCGGGTGGCCTCCTGCCGGAACCGCGCCGCGCGCTCGCGCTCGCCGTCGGTGAGCAGGCGCTCGTCGGCCCGGGGGTGTCCGAGCACCTCGACGCTGGCGGCGACCACAGCCAGCGGGCCGCCTCCCCTGCGGTCCGTGTCCGTGCCGTGCTGCATCCCGCCGCCTCTCGTTGTCCACCCCGGCACGCTGCCGAGGGCCGAAGGACAACCTATGAGGCGGCGCAGGCACGGATCAATCCGTATCCTCCACATCTCCTACATGCTAATGCGTATATAGCTATTGACTCATTAGTAGCGACCTGGATAGAACATCCCCGACAACCCGCCACCAGGAGGCCGTCATGGCAGTCCCGACCGTTCCCCGCATACTCCACCGCCATCTCGACGTCGACGGCGTGCGCATCTTCTACCGCGAGTCGGTTCCCACCGGAGCTCGCGACGACGCACCGACCATGCTGCTGCTGCACGGCTTCCCCTCGGCCTCGCACCAGTACCGCCGCCTGATCGACGCCCTCGGCTCCCACTACCGCCTGATCGCCCCCGACTACCCGGGCTTCGGCCACAGCGACGCGCCCGCCCCGACCACCGACGGCGGCACCTTCAGCTACACCTTCGACCACCTCGCCGACATCACCGAGCGCTTCCTCCAGGAGCTCGGCCTCACCCGATTCGTGCTCTACGCCTTCGACTTCGGCGCACCCGTGGGCTTCCGACTGGCCACCCGCCACCCCGAGCGGATCGCCGGGCTGGTCGTCCAGAACGCGAACGCGTACGAGGAGGGGCTCTCCGAGGCGGCCAGGTCGTTCATCGCACTGCGCCCTCAGGCCCCGGGAGCCGCGCAGACCATCCGCGAGCTGCTCACCCTCCCGGCCACCCGGGGCCAGTACGAGGGCGGGACCACCGACCCCCGCCTGGTCGCACCGGACGGCTGGACGCTCGACCAGCACTTCCTCGACCTGCCGGGCCGCACCCGCCCCCAGCTGGACCTGGCCTTCGACTACCACTCCAACGTCGCCCGCTATCCCGAGTGGCAGCAGTGGCTGCGCACCCACACCCCACCGGCCCTGATCCTCTGGGGCCGCAACGACCCGTTCTTCCCCGAGCCCGGCGCCCGCGCCTACCTCCGCGACCTTCCGGACGCCGAGCTCCACCTGTTCGACACCGGCCACTTCGCGCTGGAGGAGAACCTGCCCGAGATCGCCCCGCTGATCGCCGACTTCCTCGACCGCCTGGGGCCCTGAACCCGTCGGCCCGGTAGCGCCCACCGCTACGCGAGCAGGGCCGCCACCAGCACCTCCCGCTGCGCCGCCTGCCAGGCCTGCAACCGGTCCCAGCGTCCCCAACCGCCGTGCCCGGCAAGCAGATCCAGATAACCGGGATCACTCGCGGCGACTCGCCGGGCGACGCAGCAGGGCCCCGACCGAACACAGTGCCTCCTACGTCAGCGCCCAGCGCGGATACGGCGGCACGGCGACCTCCCCGGGAAGGAAGGTGAGCCGTTCCCGCCCGGCGACGGGCGGCCCCACCGGGGTCGGCGCACCGTCGAACCCGTGCGCCGCCAGCTCCCCGAGGTACCGGTGCAGCGCTTCGGCATGCCTCGGCGCGGGCCGCTCGACCACCTCGCCCCGCCGGAACACCGCACCGGCGTTGACCGTCCCGCCGGTCAACTGCTCGCCGTCCCGATCCACCATCGACCCTCCTGCCCGGCAGCGCCTACGCCCAAATCCTCTCAGTACGACTGGAGTTCGAGCAGACTGCCGTCCGGATCGCGCAGGTGCGCGGTCCGCATGCCCGGCCCCCACTCGGGCCGGTCGGCGGGCGCAGCCACCGCCAACCCGCCGTGCCGCAGGCAGAGTTCGAACCCGGCGTCCACGTCGGCGACCCGGCTGACCAGCATCGCCCGGTCCTGGGCCGCCGCCTCGGCGGGCAGCCCCGCGGCACCGACGACCTCGGCCATCGCCCCCCGGTCGAAGATCCGCAGCACCCCCTCATCCTCGACGTCCCAACTGGCGTACGGGCCGGCCTCGGTGCCACCCGTCCGCCGGGCGCCGATCAGCGCCGGCAGCACGGCGTCATAGAAGCGGAAGCAGTCCGCGTAGCGGTGCACCAGCAGGCGCGTGTGAAGGGCATCCATCCCCGCCTCCAAATTAGTAGGTGAAGACCCATCATTGGCGTGAGCCTACAATATGTCCGTGAGCGAAACCGAGACCCCGCCGAGCCTGACCGCGCTGACCACCTACCTGCTCTCCAATGTCGGCAAGACCGCCCGCACCCGGCTCGCCGAACGGCTGGCCGAGCACGGGCAGCGCCTGTGGCACATGGCGGTACTCGCCGCCCTCGCCGACTTCGGCCCGCACGCGCAGCGCGACCTCGCCGCCCGGCTCGGCATCGACCCGAGCGACATGGTCAAGATCGTCGATGAGCTGGCCACGGCCGGACAGGTCGAACGCAACCGCGACCAGACCGATCGCCGACGCGTCTCGGTCACGCTCACCCCCGCCGGACGGAGCGCGCTGGCCGCCCTCACCGCCGAGGCCAACGCCGTCCAGGACGCCGTCCTGGCCCCGCTCACCGAGCCGGAGCGCGCCCAGCTGCACGCCCTGCTGACCCGCGTCCACCAGGGCGGCTGAGCCCGGCCGCGCAGCGACTCGACCAGGCACCCAACGGCTGACCGCTCCGCCACCTCGCCGCAACCGTCAGCGACCCCGGCGCTCCCGGGCGAGCACGGTCACCAGGGCGTCCTCGAACAGCGGCAGGTCGGCCGGCCTGCGGCTGGTGATCAGGGTGTTCGGGCCATCGGCGCAGATCCGCACCTCCTCGTCGACCCAGGTGGCCCCCGCGTTGATCAGGTCCGTCCGCAGACTCGGCCAGGAGGTGAGCGTACGGCCGCGGACCACGTCGGCCTCCACCAGCAGCCACGGGGCGTGGCAGATCGCCGCGACCGGCTTCCCCCGGACGAAGAAGTCCCGCACCAGGTCCACGGCCGCCCGGTCCAGGCGCAGGAAGTCCGGGTTGGCCACACCACCGGGCAGCACCAGTCCGGCGTAGGGCTCGGCGGTGGCCTCCGCGACCGTGACGTCCACCGCGAAGGTGTCCGCCTTGTCGAGGTGTCTGAAGGCCTGGATCCGCCCCGGCCCGGTCGAGATCAGCCTGGGCGTGCCGCCGGCCTCCAGGACGGCCTGCCACGGCCCGGTCAGCTCGCGCTGCTCCGCCCCCTGCCGGGCGACCAGGAAGGCGACGGTGAGTCCCTGCAGCGTGACCATGGCGACTCGCTCCTCTCCGAGCCCCCTCACTGCCGAGGGGACTTCCGTATCAAGCGTGCGCACGGACGAGCCCGGCGGCAGCCGCTCCGCCGACGGGGCCCGCTCATCCGGCGCCGTCCGGTTTCGACGGCGGACACCCGGACATACCTTCTGCCATGACCTCGGCGGCCCCGGCCCGACCCCCCGGCCCGCACCGGCACCCGCCCGAAACACCGCCGCCCGACCCCGCGAAGGAAGGACGCCCATGACCGCCAGCCTGGCCCTGGACGTGGACCGGATCCGCCGAGAGGCCCAACGGACCATCGACGCCGGACCGGTACGGAGCGCGTACGGGCCGGACATCGAACGGGTGATCAGCGTCCTCAACAACGTGGTGGCCGCGGAGGTGGTCGGCTGGCTCCGCTGCACCCGGCAGGCGATCCTGGCGCAGGGTACCGCCCCCGCCGGCGCGCTATTCGAGGCCCAGGCCGACCGGAAGATGCGCCACGCGGTCGCGCTGGCCGACCGGATCGTCCAGCTCGGCGGGCAGCCCAACTTCGACCCGGCGACCCTCGCCCAGCGCGCCCAGACGGACTACTCCACCGCGGACGACGCCGCGCTGCGCGCCATGCTGGAGCAGAACCTGCTGGCCGCCCGCGTCGTCGTCCCCACCTATCGCCAGATCGCCGGTTGGCTCGGCGACCACGACCCGGCCAGCCGCCGGCTGATCGAGTCGGTCCTCGCCGATGAGCAGCAGACTGCGGCCGACCTCGCGGCCCTGCTCGAAACCCCGGCGCCCCCGACCGCCCCGGCGCCCCGCTCCGCCCCGCGGTGACCCCGGACCGCTGACCCGACGCGTGAGGGCCCGTCACGGACGACGGACCCTCACGCGAACTCGGCGGTCAGTGATGGCCGCTGGTCACCTTGCGGTACTCCTCGGCGCTCGGCCTGGCGATCTGGCCGTACGAGCCGAAGTAGTACTTCGACAACCTGGCCCGCAGCCGGTTCGTCCGGCTCGGCTTGCGGGCGACCCCGTTCTCGTCCACCTCGGGAGGCAGCTCGATCGGGGCGTACTGCTCGTACGCGGTGTACGTGTACCGCTGTTCGGGCGTCAGCGGCTCGTGCACCTCGATGAACTCGCCGTGCGGCTTCCGCACGATGATGCCGCTCTCCCGGCCGTGCAGGACCTTCTCCCGGTCACGGCGCTGCAGGCCCAGGCACCAGCGCTTGGTGATGTAGAAGATCACCACCGGGACCACGAAGAAGCCGATCCGGCAGGCCCAGGAGATCGCGTTGAGCGACATGTGGAAGTGCGTGGCGAACAGGTCGTTGCCACCGCCGACCAGCAGCACCACGTACAGGCCCATCCAGGCGGCGCCGAACGCGGTCCGCACCGGCGCGTTGCGCGGCTTGTCCAGGATGTGGTGCTCGCGCTTGTCACCGATCACCCAGTTCTCGAAGAACGGGTACAGCCAGATGGACAGCAGCACCAGCGGGAAGACCACCAGCGGGATGAACACGCCCAGGTTCAGCGTGTGCCCCAGGAATCGGATCTCCCATCCCGGCATCAGCCGGATCAGCCCCTCGGAGTAGCCCATGTACCAGTCGGGCTGGGCGTCGGTGGACACCTGGTCGGGCCGGTACGGGCCGTACCGCCAGATGGGGTTGACCGTGGCGATCGCGGAGATCGCCGAGACGATGCCGAACACCAGGAAGAAGAACCCGCCGGCCTTGGCCATGTAGACCGGCATCAGCGGCATGCCGACCACGTTCTTCTCGGTGCGTCCGGGACCCGCCCACTGGGTGTGCTTGTGGTAGAAGACCAGGATCAGATGGGCCACCAGCAGCCCCAGCATGATGCCCGGGATCAGCAGGACGTGGACGGTGAACAGCCGGGGGATGATCGCGGTCCCCGGGAACTGCCCGCCGTAGAGGAAGAACATCAGGTACGTACCGATGATCGGCACCGCCAGGATCGCGCCCTCCATGAACCGCAGACCGGTACCGGAGAGCAGGTCGTCCGGCAGCGAGTAGCCCATGAAGCCGTCGAACATCCCGAGGATCAGCAGACCCGCGCCGAACAGCCAGTTGAGCTCGCGCGGCTTGCGGAAGGCCCCGGTGAAGAAGACCCGCATCATGTGGACGTACATCGACGCGACGAAGAGGATCGCCGCCCAGTGGTGGATCTGGCGGATCAGCAGGCCGCCGCGGATGTCGAAGCTGATGTCCAGGGTCGAGGAGTACGCCTCCGACATCCGGATGCCGTTCAGCGGCAGGTACTTCCCGTGGTAGACGGTCTCGCCCATGCTCGGGACGAAGAAGAGCGTCAGCCACACCCCCGTCAGGATGATGATGACGAAGGTGTAGAGCGCGATCTCGCCCAGCATGAACGACCAGTGGTCCGGAAAGATCTTGCGCAGATTGGCCTTGGCGAGGGAGTAGATGCCGAGCCGGCCGTCGGTCCAGTCGGCTGCCGCCTCCCACTTGTTGTCGGGATTGGCCCTGGAACCCGGCGCGTCCGCACTCGTACTCGTGCCCGAGGGCGCGCCCGCCTTCCTGCCAGGCGGGGGGCTGGTTTCGGCGCTCATGCGCTGCACCCCCGGGCGGCCGTGGCCGGGGGGCGGGGGGCGGGGCGCGGGGCTGGCGGAGGGATCATCGGGGCTCTCTCGGTGTTGGGCGGTCAGATGCGCAAGGCCGACGAGAGTGAACCGACTGGCTCGGCGGCCGGATCGTGGTGGAGGACGGCCGGTGACCACCGGACGGGGCGGGTGCGGGGTCGTCGACGGTGCCCTCGACTTCGGATTCTCGTTGCGAACCGCGCTGCCCGCCCGCCCACCGAGGCGGACCGGGCCTCCACCGCAGAGTCGGGCCGTCACGGCGACGGATCTCCCGGACCGGCTTCGGGCACGGCACTGCTGGACCATGCTGCCGGGCGGCCGACCGGCTTGCACGTCCATCCGGTCCGCCCGGACGTGTCGCTAGGCCGTTGGGGGTACCCCGGCCGCCGCCGGCCGACCGGTGCGGACGCGGTGGGGCAACGGCCCCGTAGGCTGTCCGCCGACCGGTGCAAGACCCCCTGGGAGCGCGGGTGCGGATGCCGCGCGACCTGCCTAGCGTGGTCCCGTGACCGAGCAGCCGACCGAGACCGAGCGGACAGTGACTCAACTCCCGCGCCGGATCGCGGTCCGGTTCCCCGAACGGCCGGGGCCACGGCGATGAACGCCGCGTCCGGACCACCACACACCTCAGGGCGGTCACCCGGCAGGCCGTCGGTGTCGAGGAGGAGTACCTGCTCACCGATGCCGGCACCCGTGATGTCCCTCCGGACGGGGCCGCGGTGGTCGAGCGTGCCGGGTGGGGCTCGGAGAGCCGGTGCCCCCGGAGCCCCCCGGTTCCGGGCCGAGGCGAGGCCCCGGCCGCGCGGCGCCGAACGGTAGCTCGTTCCGGGGGACTCGTTCGGGACTGGGAGGTCCGGATGCCCATCTCTCGCCGACGGCTGCTGGCCGCCGCGACCGGCTCGCTGCTGGCGGGCTGCGCCGCCGCGCCACGGACGGCGGGCAGGAGGAACACCTCGGCCGCACCGGGCGTCCCGGCGTCACCCGGTACGAACCGTCAGGCGTCCCCCTCCGTCGCGCAGGTGACCCGTGCGGCGGTGGTCGCGCGCTACCGGGATCGTCGGCAGTGCTCCGCCGTTCACGGCGGCGGTGAAGCCGACTCGCCCGCGTCAGCGGGACAGGTGGTGAGCCGGCTTTCCCCGGCGCCCGGAACGCCGGGGAGGCATACGCCCCGCCGGACGGACCTGGCCCGCGGCCGTCCCCCGGCACGGGGCGCCGGCGCGAGCGCTCTGCGGACCGGGCCGGAGCACGGCCCCGACGATGGCCGTTCGCACCCGGGCGCCGCACGGTGACCCCGGACGACGGGCGCCCGTCCGGTCCACCGCCGGACCGCCGCCGGGACACGGACGCGGGGACCGCCCGGCCGCGCCGCCGCGCGCGGCAGGGCGGCCCGGTCCGGCGGCCCGTCACCCGACCGGTGCGCCCGCACGCCCCGGCCCCGCACGTCCGGGGCGAAGGGGTGGTCTCCCCCGGACTGCGCCGGGCGGCCGGGTACGCGTGGCGGCTGCTGGTCCTCGGGGTGGCGGGCTACGCCGCGTTCACCGTACTGGAGCGGCTCCAGCTGCCGGCCGTCGCGATCTTCTTGGCTCTGGTGGTGACCTCCGTACTTCGGCCGGTGGCCGATCTACTGGACCGGGCGGTGCCCCGGTCGCTCGCGGTGCTGATCGCCCTGCTGGGCGCCGTCCTGCTGCTGGCCGGTCTGTTCACCCTGGTCGGGGAGGTGGTGGCGAGTCAGTCGGCACAGCTCGGGAGGGAGTTCCACGGCGGGATCGGGCGGATCGAGCAGTGGCTGGAGGGGCCGCCGCTGAACATCGACCCCACGACGGTCGCCGGTCTGCAGGGGAAGATCGCCGACTTTCTCTCCAGGCACCGGTCCATGCTGATCACCACGGCGGTCACCGGGGCCAGCCGGCTGGTGGAGGCGGCCACGATCGCCGCGCTGGCGCTGTTCCTCTCGGTCTTCTTCGTCTACTCGGGTGACCGGATGTGGGGCTGGTGCCTGCGCCAGCTGCCCGCCGGCAGCCGCACGACCTGCTCGCGGGCCGGTCGGGTGGCCTGGGGGACGTTCGCCGGCTACACCCGGGGCATCGTCATCGTGGCGGCCAGCAACGCCGTCCTGGTCGGGCTGGCGCTGTGGGCGCTCCGGGTGCCGTTGGCCCTGCCGCTGACGCTGCTGGAGTTCTTCGCCACCCTGGTTCCGCTGGTCGGGTCCCCGATCGCGATGGCGATCGCCGCGGTGGTGGCCCTCGCGACCCGGGGGCCGGTCACCGCGCTGATCGTTCTCGGCCTGATCGTGGTGATCGGCCAGATCGAGGGGCACCTGCTGCACCCGCTGGTGATGAGCTGGGCGGTCCGGATCCACCCGGTGGCGATCGCGCTGTCGGTGACGGCCGGGGCGGTACTCGCGGGCGTGATCGGTGCCGTTGTGGCGGTCCCGCTGGTTTCGGTCGCCTGGGCGGTGGTCAGCGAACTCCGCGGCCGTACCTGAGCTTCCCCGCACGTCGGATCTCCGCCGAAAAGGGGTCGCGAGGCGGCCCCGGAGAGCGGGATCATCATCGGATGACCTGGACAGTTCCTGAAGTCACCCGTGTCGCGGGCTCTCTGGTCGCCGGCGAACGCGAGATGCTCGAGGGCTATCTCGCCTGGCAGCGCACCACCCTGCTGCACAAGTGCGCCGGCCTGACGGGCGAGCAGCTCGCCGGCCGCACCGTACCCCCGTCGAACCTCTCCCTGCTCGGACTGCTGCGGCACATGGCCAAGGTCGAACGGATCTGGTTCCGGGAGCGGTTCGCGGGTGAACAGGTGGAGCGGCTGCACGACACCGCCGACTCCAAGGCCGCCGACTTCGCCGAGCTGGACCCGGCCCGCGCCGCCGAGGACTACGCCCGGCTGGTCGAGGAGTGCCGTCTGGCGGACGCCGTCGTCGCGGGCGCGAAGCTGGACGACACCTGTACGCACGACGGCGAGGTCCTCTCGCTGCGCCTGATCTACCTACACATGATCACCGAGTACGCGCGCCACCTCGGGCACGCCGATCTGCTGCGGGAGCGGACGGACGGTGTCACCGGCGGCTGACGCCCGCTCCACCGAACGCAGTGACGCACCATCACCGATCCGGCCCGGTTCCGCCTGCCGGATCGAGGAATATCCTCCGGACATGAGACAACCCGAGACCACCCAAAACCGTCCCACGGCCCGGTCCGCCGAGTCGGCACGGTGTCCGGTCCTGGCGGTACGGCCTTGAACGCGGCCAGCAGGAAGGTGCTGACGGTCTGTCTGGCCGGTGGCCTCACCACCATGCTGGACAACTCGGTTCTCAACATCGCGGTACCGGCGCTGCGGAGCTCGCTGCACGCCGGTGCCACTCAGGTGCAGTGGCTGGTCGCCGGGTACTCACTGGCCTTCGGGCTCGCGCTGATACCCGGCGGCCGGCTCGGTGACGAGCGCGGCCGCAAGCCGTTCTTCGTCGCGGGCATCGCGGTGTTCTTCGCGGCCGGGCTGCTGGCGAGCACCGTGCCGATACCCGAACTGCTGGTACCGCTGAGGCTGTTGCAGGGTGCCGGGGCCGGCCTGGTCAACTCGCAGATGATCGGGACCATCCAGGACGTCTTCACCGGTCCGGAACGCACCCGGGCACTCGGCCTCTACCAGGTGGTCTGCGCGGTGGGCATCGCGCTCGGACCACCGCTCGGCGGTGCCCTGATCGCCGTGGCCGGCCCCGACTGGGGCTGGCGGCTGGCGTTCCTGGTCAGTACGCCTTCCGGTCTGGCCACCCTGATCCTGGCGGTGCGCCACCTGCCGCCGCCCCGTCGCCGGGCGGGCCGGACCGACCTGGACCCGGTCGGCCTGCTGCTGGTGGGCGCGATGACGCTGGCGGTGATGCTGCCGTTCATCCAACCGTCCGACGCCACCGGCAAGTCGCTGTGGGCACTGGCGGCCGCCGCGCTCACCGGGGTCTTCCTTCTCTGGCAGCGCCGGTACGCAGCGGCGGGCCACCGCCCGCTGCTGCACCCGGCGTTGGCCCGCTCGACGCCGTACGCACTGGGAACGGTGGTGGCCATGGGCCAGTTCGGCTCCTCGCTGGCCGCCTCACTGGTGCTGGTGATGTTCCTGCAGGACGGACTCGGCCTCTCGCCGCTCGCCGCGGCTGCCGTCACCCTGCCCTCGGCCCTGGCGATGGCCGGTGCCTCGGCGGTCGCCTGGCGGGTGGTGCAGCGGATCGGACGGCACGTGGTGGCGCTCGGTCTCGCGCTCGCCGTCCTCTCGCTGCTGCTGAGCGGCCTTGCCGGGCGGTACGCGCCGACGGGCTGGCTGCCGCTCCTGCTGGCGGCGGGTCAGCTCTGCTCGGGCGCGGCCTCCGGGCTCTCCGTCTCACCCAACCAGGCCGCGGTGCTGCGGCACGCTCCGGCCCGGGCGGCGGGAGTCGCGGGCGGGATCCTGCAGATGTCGCAGCGGATCGCGGGCGCCGTCGCGGTCTCCGCGGTCTCCGGCATCTACCTGCACGGCTCGGCCGGTACGGGCGCCGACCCCCGAGCCGCGTACTGGCACGCCGTCCTGGCCTGCACCGCCCTGGTCACCCTCGCGCTCATCCTGACCCTCCTCACCGGCCGTCGCACCCCACCCCCGGACGGCTCCGTCCCCTCCCCTCGAACCGGGACGACCCGGCGTTCGGGCACGCGCATCGGGTCGGCATGAGTCCGGCGGTCGCGGTCAGCCGGTGGAGAGCACCGTTCGGAGGGCCTCGGCCACCGACTCGCGGCCCGAGGTGAGTTCGAGGGTGCGCCCGGCCGAGGACGGGGTGTCCAGGAGGGCGAGCAGCACCTGGGCGACGTCGTCGCGCGGTACGGAGCCGCTGGGCAGCGGTGGTGCGGCCAGGTGGACCAGCCCGCTGCCCTGCTCGTCCGTCAGGCGGCCTGGCCGCAGGATCGTCCAGGCCAGGTCACGGTGGCGCAGTTCATCCTCAGCGAGGGCCTTGGCCCGGAGGTAGGCGGCAAACTCCGGTTCGGTACCCGGGTCGTCGGCGCGGTCCAGGCCCATGGTGCTGATCATCAGGTAGCGGCCGACCCCGGCGAGGCCCGCGGCGTCGGCGAGCAGGACGGCGGCGGCCCGGTCGACGGTCTCCTTTCGCGCGCTGCCGCTGGCCGGGCCCGCGCCTGCGGCGAAGAGCACCGCGTCGGCGCCGTGCAGGTGTTTGGCGAGATCGGCCGCCGGGGTCCATTCCAGGTCGCAGACGACTGCCCGTGCGCCCAGCGACTCCAGGTCGTGGACCTGTTCGGGCTTGCGGATCAGCCCGGTCACGGTGTCGCCGCGCTCCGCGAGCAGGCGTTCCAGGCGACGGGCGATCTGGCCGTGTCCACCGGCGATGACGACATGCATAGCGGCGACGGTACCGCCGCACCCAGGACGCGCCGCTGACCGACACCGATGCCTTTCGCGGAGCGCCGCTTCGCACCGAGCGCCCGGCAAGGCGGCGCCCGGCGCGGGGCCGCACTCCTCCCTGGCGTGCCGGTCGCGCGGCCCCCGGCCGCCGCCCGGGGCAGCCACCGTCAGCGGTAACCCGAGCCCTGTGGGGCGAGTTGACGTCACAGCAGGCCATCGACGGGCGCTGCCCGACCGGAACCGCCCGTCAGTCGACCGGTGCCTTCTCGCGGAGGACCTCGACGAAGGCGCGCATCCAGCCCGGGTGGTCCGGCCAGGCCCGGGCCGAGACCAGGACGCCGTCCACCACCGCGTCACCGTCCCGGTAGTCGGCGCCGCCCGCCTTCACGTCCGGCTCCAACGCGGGGTAGGCCGCGCTGCGGCGGCCTGCCAGCGAGCCGGCGGCCAGGGTGATCAGCGGCCCGTGGCAGATCTGGGCGACCGGCTTGTCGGCCTCGAAGAAGTGGGCCACGATCCGCTTGACCTCGGCGTCGTTGCGCAGGTACTCGGGGGCCCGGCCGCCGGGCAGCACCAGGGCGGCGTACTGCGCCGGATCCACCTCCGCGAAGGCGGTGTCGGCGTCCCAGGTGTAGCCGGGCTTCTCGGTGTAGGTGTCGAAGCCCTCGACGAAGTCGTGCACCACGAACTGCAGCTTCTTGCGCGCCGGCGCCGCGATGTGGACTTCGTAGCCCTCCTCCAGCAGCCGCTGGTACGGGTAGAGGACCTCCAGCGACTCCGCCGCGTCGCCGGTGATGATCAGGATCTTGGGTGCCATAACGGGTTGGATTCCCCTCCGTCCGCCCACCTGCTGTGGGGCCATGCACACCCTGCCGTCCGACGGGCGGTCCGGGCAATCCGCCACCGGCTCCGCACCGGGCGTGCGCCCCCGGGCTGCCCCAGTGCGCCCGGATGCTCCCCCACCCACCTGCCGGAGGTACCGGATCAGACCGACCGGACGTACTCCGCGCGCGTCCGCGCCATGGTCGGCCTACGGTGCTGACGAGGCTGGTCAGTGCCCTGCAGAGGGACCCGGCCCGGTCCGGCGCCACGTCGCCCGGGAACCGTGCCGACCGGCACCCCGGGGTGTCCGGCATCCCGCGTCACGCCGGCACGAACGCCGGGCGCCCCGGACACCGCCCGGCACCCACATCGCTCCCATCGGATCCATCGCGTGCAGCGAGACCATCGCGCACAGGAGGTTGCCATGCCGAACTCCCAGGTCGTCGAGTCCGCAACCGTCACCAACCTCAGGGACCTCGGCGGTATATCCCTGCCCAACGGCGGCCGGGTGCGCCCCCGAACCGCCTTCCGCTCCGGCCAGCTGGACCGGCTGGACCCGCGGGGCGATCCCGCGGTCGCGGCGCTCGGCATCCGTACCGTGGTGGACCTCCGGACGGCCTTCGAACGCGCCTCCCGCCCCGACCGGGTCCCGGCCGGGGCGAACCTGCTGGTCGCGGACGTGATGGCGGACACCTCCGGCGCGGGCGCCGCCAACCGGCTCGGCGCCGCCATGGCCGACCCCGCCACGGCCAACCGCACCCTCGGCGGCGGCCGGGCCCGGCAGGCGCTGGAGAAGGACTACCGCGGCTTCGTCACCAGCGCCTCCGCCCGTGCCGCGTACAAGCAGTTGCTGACCGCGCTCGCCCGGCCCGAGGGCGGTCCGGTGCTCTTCCACTGCACGGCGGGCAAGGACCGTACCGGCTGGGGCGCCAGCCTGATCCTGCTGCTGCTCGGCGCGGACCGGCAGACCGTGCTGGCCGAGTACCTGGCCGCCGGACCGGCGGTGCGCGCGGCCTTCGCCCCGCAGGTCGCGGCCTTCACCAGCGCCGGCGGCGACCCGGAGATCGCCGACGCCGTGATCGGCGTCCACCCGTCCTACCTGGAGGCGGCGATCGGGACCATGACCGACGTGTGGGGCGACGTCGAGAGCTACGTCCGGGCCGGCCTGGGCCTCAAGGACGAGACCGTCGACGCGCTGCGCGCCCGGCTCACCGCCTGATCGGACCGCCTCTTTGGCACCGCCGTCCGTACCCTTGGCCCACGACCGCCCCCGGGGTACGGACGGCGCACGGTTGCCCCCACCCCGAACCCCCTTGCGGGCAGGGCGGTTTGACCGGCTGGACATTCCGGGGATATCTGTCCATGACAACCCGCTGCGAGGCTCCTGACGGTCCGTCCACCCCACTGGAGGTCCCGTGTCCCCCAGCCCGCACACGCCCGGACTCCCTCTGTACGAGCGGCAGTCGGCGGCCTCCGCGCACGCCAGGTTCGGCGACCGGCTGCGGCACTGGCGCCGCCTGCGCGGGCTGAGCCAGGCGGAGCTCGGCCGCCGGCTCGGCTACCACGACTCGCACATCAGCCGGGTCGAGACCACCCGCCGCTGGCCGCCGGCCGGGATGGCCGAGCGAACCGACCAAGTCCTGGAAACCGGAGGCGAACTGAGCGTCCTCTGGCCGGCCGTGGAGCACGAGCGGCGGGCCCAGCGCAGACGGCGGAGCACCGACCGCGTCCCACCGCAGCCGCTGGAGCAACTGCTCGACGCGGCCCGGCTGGCGGGTTGGAGCCCGCTCGGGGTGAACGAGGCCGCGCACGGGCAAGTGATCGGCACGGTCATGGAATTGCTGGGCGACGGCGCCCGGCGGGGACCAGCCGTCGGATAGGTACGGCCGCACCGTGACCGGCGGAATTCCGGGAAAACCGCGCCACGCGGGGGTGCGCCGGCCCCCGTACTGGCGGAGGATCGGGACGTGACCACGGATGACACCGCCGGCACCCTGCGCCTGGGCACCGCACAGGGCCGGTGGGTAGTTCTCGCAACGGCCCTCGGTTCCGGTATGGCGCTGCTCGACGGCACGGTGGTGAACGTCGCGCTCCCCCGGATCGGCGCCGACCTCGGTGCCTCGTTGGCGGCCCTCCAGTGGACGGTCAACGCCTACCTTCTCACCCTGGCCGGCCTGATCCTGCTGGGCGGCTCGCTCGGTGACCGCTACGGCCGGCGCAGGGTCTTCCTGATCGGCGTCTGCTGGTTCGCCGCGGCCTCCGCCGCCTGCGCGGCCGCGCCCGGCATCGAGCTGCTGATCATCGCCCGCGCCCTGCAGGGCATCGGCGGCGCTCTGCTGACCCCCGGCTCGCTCGCGATGCTGCAGGCGTCCTTCCGTCCCGACGACCGCTCGGGGGCCGTCGGCGTCTGGTCGGGGCTCGGCGGGGTGTCGGCCGCCGTCGGGCCGTTCCTCGGCGGCTGGCTGGTGGGCGGGCCCGGCTGGCGCTGGATCTTCCTGCTGAACGTACCGCTGGCCGCGGTCGTCATCTGGGTGACGCTCCGTCATGTCCCCGAGAGCCGGGACGAGTCCGCCACCGGCCGCTTCGACGTCCGGGGCGCGGTGCTCGCCGCGTTCGCCCTCGGTGGGGTGACGTACGCGCTGACCGAGGGCGGCCGCGGCCTGTCCGGCATCGCCGGCGCGGTCGGCCTGCTGCTCGGCGTGCTCTTCGTGCGGGCGGAGCGGCGCAACCCGCAGCCGATGCTGCCGCTGGAGCTGTTCTCCTCCCGCCTGTTCACGGCGGTCAACCTGGTGACGCTCTGCGTGTACGGGGCGTTCAGCGGGATCTTCCTGCTGCTGATGGTCCAGCTGCAGACGGTGGCCGGGTTCGAACCGCTGATGGCGGGACTCGCCCTGCTGCCGACCACCCTGCTGATGCTGGCGTTCTCCGGCCAAGCCGGGAAGCTGGGCCGCCGGATCGGGCCCAGGATCCCGCTCTTCGTCGGGCCGCTGCTCTGCGCGGGCGGCGTCCTACTGATGCTGCGGATCGGCCCGGGTGCCTCGTACTGGGCCGACGTGCTGCCCGCCGTGGTGCTGCTGGGCCTGGGGATGACCACCCTGGTGGCACCGCTGACGGCGACCGTCCTGGCGGCCGTCGAGGTACGCCGGGCCGGCATCGCCAGCGGGGTGAACAACGCCGCCGCCCGGGCCGCCGGCCTGCTCGCGGTCGCCGCCCTGCCCGCGCTCTCCGGTCTGAGCGGCGATGCCTACCGGGTGCCGAGCGAGGTGGACGCCGGGTTCCGTACCGCGATGCTGATCTGCGCCGCCCTGCTCACCGCGGGCGGTCTGCTGGCCCTGACCACGGTCCGCGGCGACGCCCTCGCCCCGGACCGCCCGCGGGCCGAGCCGGACTGCGAGTGGTACTGCGCCCCGACCCATCCCCCGATCGATCCCGGCCACGAACCGGAGTCGCCCTGAGCGGCCGCCCCGCCGGAGCGGGCCCGGGGTCACGAGTGCGCGATCGGCACGCCGACGGCCCCGGCCCGCGTCAGCCCACGACCGCCTTCATCTGCACCAGGCCCAGCCGGGCGAAGAGCACCGACACCGGCAGCTCCTTCGCACCGCTCGGAATGTTCAGGTTCTGCAGCACCACGTGGTACCCGTCCGCCGTCCCGAAGGCGGCGGGCTTGCCCGGCGACAGCGCCACCCCCACCGGCGGCACGGTCCCGGCGCCACCCGGCTGCTTGAGCACCGCGCGGCCCATCGCGGTGGACGAGACCATCACCAGGTGCTCGGCGATGGTGCTGTCGTCACGCACCACCATCGCCAGCTCACCCTCCCCGTTCGCACCCGGGTGGACGGTGGCTCCGGTGATCGTGATCGCGGGCATGTCCTCCGTGCTCCCGGTCTTGATGCTCAGCTGTCCGGGGGCCGAGGACTCGTGCACCTCGCGCGCGGGGACCGGCTTGTGGTCCCCTTCGGAGCAGCCGGTGGTGACGAGCGCGGTCACCGCCAGCAGCGCACCCGCGCGTACTATGCGCGCCGTCCTGGTCCGCCCCTGCCACAAGCCCGCTCGCTGCGCCCGCATGAAACATCTCCCTCTGTCCGGTTCACGTGCATCGTAGGCGTCCTTATCCCGACGACACGCGAAAGGGCCCCGCCGGAGCGGGGCCCTTTCACCTCGGATCCGCGAGCGGACCCGTCACAGAATGTCGCCGGGCGCGTACTTCGCCGCGGCGGGGTGGGCGGCCGCGACGGCCTCCACCCGGCGGACCACCTCGGCGACCTGCGCACCGGCCGCACCGGTGAAGGAGAGCCGGTCGGCGAGCAGCGCGTCCAGTTCGGCGCGGTCCAGCGGGATCCGGCCGTCGGTGGCGAGCCGGTCCAGCAGCGCGTTCTCGCGGGCGCCCTCGCGCATCGCCAGCGCGGAGGCCACCGCGTGCTCCTTGATGACCTCGTGCGCGGTCTCCCGGCCGACGCCGGCCCGCACCGCGCCCATCAGCACCTTGGTGGTGGCCAGGAACGGCAGGTAGCGGTCCAGCTCGGCCTCGACGACGGCCGGGAAGGCGCCGAACTCGTCGAGCACGGTCAGGAAGGTCTCCAGCAGGCCGTCGAAGGCGAAGAAGGCGTCCGGCAGCGCGACCCGGCGGACCACCGAGCAGGAGACGTCGCCCTCGTTCCACTGGTCGCCGCCCAGCTCGGCGGTCATCGACGCGTAGCCGCGCAGGATCACGGCCAGGCCGTTGACGCGCTCGCAGGAGCGGGTGTTCATCTTGTGCGGCATGGCCGAGGAGCCGACCTGGCCGGCCTTGAAGCCCTCGGTGACCAGCTCATGGCCGGCCATCAGGCGGATGGTCTTGGCCAGGCTGGAGGGCGCCGCGGCGAGCTGGACCAGGGCGGTGACCACCTCGAAGTCCAGCGAGCGCGGGTAGACCTGGCCGACGCTGGTGAGCACGTTCTCGAAGCCGAGGTGGCCGGCCACCCTGCGCTCCAGATCGGCGAGCTTCTCGGCATCGCCGCCGAGCAGGTCCAGCATGTCCTGGGCCGTGCCGACCGGGCCCTTGATCCCGCGCAGCGGGTAGCGGGCGATCAGCTCCTCCAGGCGCTGGAAGGCGACCAGCAGCTCGTCCGCGACGGTCGCGAAGCGCTTGCCGAGGGTGGTGGCCTGCGCGGCGACGTTGTGCGAACGGCCGGCCATGACCAGCTCCGCGTGCTGCGCGGCCAGGCTGCCGAGGCGGACCAGGACGGCGACCGTACGGTCCCGGACGTGCTCCAGGGACTGCCGGATCTGCAGCTGCTCGACGTTCTCGGTGAGGTCCCGGGAGGTCATGCCCTTGTGGATCTGCTCGTGCCCGGCGAGCGCGCAGAACTCCTCGATCCGGGCCTTCACGTCGTGCCGGGTGACCCGCTCGCGGGCGGCGATGGAGCCGAGGTCCACCTGGTCGACCACCCGCTCGTAGTCGGCGACGGCCTCGGCCGGCACCTCGATGCCCAGGTCCTGCTGGGCCTTCAGGACGGCGAGCCACAGGTGGCGCTCAAGGACCACCTTGTGCTCGGGGGACCACAGCTGGGCCAGGGTCGCCGAGGCGTACCGAGAGGCCAGGACATTGGGAATCTGGGGCTTCGCGCTCACGCTTCGCTAGCCTAACAGTCGAGGTCAGCCGGATCGGCAGGGCGGCCGTCGGCCAGGCGTCCGAGCACCGCGGGCAGCACACCGCTGTGCACGACGTCCAGCCGTTGGGTGGCCCGGGTCAGCGCGACGTACAGATCGCCGAGCCCCCGCGGCGACCCGTCGGCGATCCCGGCCGGCTCGACCACCAGGACGGCGTCGAACTCCAGGCCCTTCGACTGCTTCGGGCTGAGCACCACGACCGGGCTCGGCGCCTGGGGGTCCTCGCCGATCCGGGCGGTCGGAACGGCTGCGGTCACCGCGTCGCCCAGCTCGACCAGCCTCGCCTCGGGCACGATCACCGCCAGCCGCCGCCCTTCCAGCCCGGCGGCCTCCCTGGCCGCGATCTCGCCCAGCCGCCACGGCAGTTCGGCCGACCGGACCTCCCAGCACCGCGGGTGGACGCCGGTGGCCCGGACCGACCGCGGCACCTGGAAGGCCGCGTCCAGGCCGACCGGTACGTCCGCGGCAACCGCCATGATCTCGGCCGGCACGCGGTAGTTGAGCGACAGCCGTTCAAGTCGCCAGCGCCCGGCGGCATACGGGTCGAGCACCCGCTGCCAGGAGGTGGTACCGGCCGGGTCCCCGGTCTGCGCGACATCGCCGACTAGTGTCATCGAGCGGGTGGGGCAGCGGCGCATGAGCAGCCGCCAGGCCATCTCGGACAACTCCTGCGCCTCGTCGACGATGACGTGCCCGAACGTCCAGGTCCGGTCGGCTGCCGCGCGTTCCACCGCCGTCCGGTGGTCCGCCTCCTCGTGCCGCTCGGCCAGCCGCCCGGCGTCCAGTAGGTCGTGGACCGACAGCGACTCCTCCGCCAGGCCTTCCTCCAGGTCGGTCGAGCGGGAGCCGATGGCGATGTCGAGCACTCCCTGCGCGTAGTCGAGGCGTTCGCGCCGCTCCCGCTCGGTGAGCGCCCGGGCCGCGCGGCCGTCCTCGCCGAGCAGTTCGGCGGCTTCGTCCAGCAGCGGCGCGTCGGACGGCGCCCAGCCGCCCGCTGCCCGGCGCAGGAGCAGGCGCTGTTCCTGCGCGCTGAGTCCCGGCGCCGCGGAGGCGATGCGCTCCGCGGAGCTGAACAGGTCGGCGAGCAGCTGCTGCGGGGTCAGCACCGGCCACAGCTCGTCCAGTGCGGCCCGTACCGCTGGGCCCTCCCGCAGTTCCCGGCGGATCTCCTCGACGTCCTGCTCGTCGAGCAGGTTGGGGCCGCCGAGCAGATCGGCCCCGATGCGGTCGGCCCACTGGCGGGCGAGGACATCGACGATCTCCCGGACCACCAGCGGGCGGGCGAGGTTGTGCGGCAGACCCGTTTCGCGGGCCCGCTCCCGGACCCGGACGCAGGTCTGCCGGTCCAGCCGCAGCACCTCGTTCTCGTGGTCGATCTCCAGCACCTCCTCGGGGACCCACTGCCGGTCCCGTACGGCGGCCGCCACCACCTCGGCCATCGTCGACCGCCCCTTGATCTCCGCGCTCCGGGGCGACTCGGTCCGCTCCGGGACCACGCCCGGATAGAGCTCGCCGACGGTGGACAGCAGCACGCTCGTCTCTCCGAGGGAGGGCAGCACCTGGCCGATGTAGCGGAGGAAGGCGGCGTTCGGGCCGATGACCAGCACGACCCGCCGCGCCAGCCGCTCGCGGTGCGCGTACAGCAGGTAGGCCGCCCGGTGCAGGGCGACCGCGGTCTTTCCGGTGCCGGGTCCGCCCTGGACGACCAGGATGCCCTGGTGGTCGGAGCGGATGATGCGGTCCTGCTCGGCCTGGATGGTCTCGACGATGTCGGTCATCCGGCCGGTCCGGCCGGCGTTCAGTGCGGCCAGCAGCGCGGCCTCGCCGGTGACTTGGCCGTCCGGGGCGTGCTCGGCCAGGTCCGGGTCGAGCACCTCGTCGTGGAGTGCGACCACTGTCCGGCCGTCCGTCCGCAGGTGGCGGCGGCGCCTGACGCCGCAGGGTGAGACCGCGGTCGCCAGGTAGAACGGCCGGGCGGCCGGCGCGCGCCAGTCGATCAGCAGCGGCTCGTGGCGGTCGTCGAGGATGCCGAGTCTGCCGATGTGCCGGTACTCGCCGTCCTCCACGTCGAGCCGGCCGAAGCAGAGCCCCTGCTCGGCGGCGTTCAGCTGGATGAGACGCTCGGCCTGCCGCACGTGGGCGGTGTCACGCTCGATCCGCGCCTGCGCGGTTCCGGCGGTGGACGCCCGTAGTAACTCGGCCAGCCCGCTGGACGTCTGCTCCCGCAGGGCGTCGAACCGCCGGTAGACCCTCGAGAGGTGCTCCTGCTCCCGGGCGATCTCCTCGCTTGACAAGCTGGCCTCCGTTGATAGAATGTCACTGCCGGGTTTTCTGCAGGAATTTCTACTCCCGCAGACCTTCGAGCATAGCGGCTTTCCAGTTCCGCATGCCATGACCCCCGCATCTCCTCGCCACTCCGCGACGCCAAACCCCGCTGGATGCGACACCTGTTCGGTGCACCTTCGCCGCGGATGCCGGAGCGCACCCCGAGGAGCCCCCACCCCACTTCGCAGGGAACTTGACAAAGCATCAGCGGCTATCGCTAATGGTTTTCATCTTCGTTAAGCTTCTCCGAAGGGATCCCGCCATGTCACTTGACGTCTCCCCCGCCCTCCTCGCCCAGGCCGAGAACGGCACGGTCGACGAGGCCGACTTCATCGAGACCGTCCGCACCTCGCTCCCCTACGCCTATCGGGCGGTCGCCGGGCTAAGCACCGAACTCGGCTCCTCCACCGCCGAGTTCGCCGACGACAACACCACTCCGACCGACCAGGAGCGCGCCCAGCTGCTGCGCGCCCTGGCCAGCAACGCCATCCGCGGCAGCCTGGAGCGGCACTTCGGCGTGCGGCTCGCCTTCATGAACTGCCACCGCGTGGCCGCCTTCCGCCCCGGCACCGAACAGGGCGACGCCTACCGGGAATTCACCTCGCTGCGCGCCCAGCTCCTCAACCAGACACCGGAGCTGCGCAGCTGCTGATCCCGCCTCGGTGCACCCGTCCGCTGCTCAACCGAGCCGTGAGAGCGCGAGGTTGAGGGCGAGAACGTTCACCCGGGGCTGGCCCAGGAAACCCAGGACGCGTCCCTGGACGTGCTCCTCGACCAGCCGCCGGACCACCGCCGGCTCCAGACCGCGGGCCGCTGCGACCCGGTTGACCTGCTGGTGGGCGTAGGCCGGGGAGATCTGCGGGTCGAGCCCGGAGCCGCTGGCCGTGACCGCGTCCGGGGGGACCTGTTCGGGCGTCACGCCGTCGAAGGCGGCGACGGCCGCGCGGCGGTCCCTGACGGTCGTGGTCAGGCCGACGTCGTCGGGACCGAGGTTGGAGGCGCCCGACGCGATCGGGTCGTACCCGCTGCCCGCCGCCGAGGGCCGTGGCTGGAACCACCTGGGATCTGGCCTGGCCGGCTCCTCGGGATCGGCGGGGTTGCGTTTGGGCAGGTCGAAGGTCTGGCCCAGCAGGCGAGAGCCGACCACCTGCCCGTCCCGCTCCAGCCGCGAGCCGTTGGCCTGCCCGTCAAGGGCCAGCTGGGAGAAGCCGGTGATCAGCAGCGGGTAGGCCAGCCCGCAGATCACGGTGAGGACGAGCAGCAGCCGCAGGGCGGCCAGGTACAGCCGGATCTGCACCAGCAGTGGCGTCGGCACGTGGGCTCTCCTTCCGTCGTCAGCTCAGCCCGGGCACGAACTGCACCAGGAGGTCGATCAGCTTGATCCCGATGAACGGCAGGACCACACCGCCCACGCCGTAGACGCCGAGGTTGCGCCGCAGCAGTGCGGAGGCCGAGGAGGGGCGGTAGCGCACGCCGCGCAGGGCGAGCGGGATCAGCGCCACGATGATCAACGCGTTGAAGATGACCGCCGAGGTGATCGCCGAGGTCGGGCTGTGCAGCGCCATGACGTTCAGGTGCCTCAGGCCCGGGTACACGCCGGCGAACATCGCCGGGATGATCGCGAAGTACTTGGCCACGTCGTTGGCGATCGAGAAGGTGGTCAACGCCCCTCGGGTGATCAGCAGTTGCTTGCCGATCTCGACGATCTCGATCAGTTTGGTCGGGTTGGAGTCCAGGTCCACCATGTTCCCGGCCTCCTTGGCCGCCGAGGTCCCGGTGTTCATCGCCACTCCGACGTCGGCCTGGGCCAGGGCCGGGGCGTCGTTGGTGCCGTCCCCGGTCATCGCGACCAGCTTCCCCGCGCCCTGCTCCTGCCGGATCAGGGCCATCTTGTCCTCGGGGGTGGCCTCGGCCAGGAAGTCGTCCACCCCGGCCTCCTTCGCGATCGCCCTGGCGGTCAGCGGGTTGTCCCCCGTGATCATGACGGTCCGGATGCCCATCCGGCGCAGGTCGTCGAAGCGGTCCCGGATGCCGTGCTTGACCACGTCCTTGAGGTGGATGACCCCCAGGACCCGGGCCGGCTCGCCGCCGTCCTGGACGGCCACCACCAGCGGGGTGCCGCCCGCCCCCGAGATGCCGTCGACGAGCGGACCGAGCTCGTCGCCGGGGCTGCCGCCGTGCTCCTCCACCCAGTGGACGACCGCGCCGAACGCCCCTTTGCGGATCCGCCGGGTACCGCCGTCCTCCTGCAGGTCCGCACCGCTCATCCGGGTCTGCGCGGAGAACCCGATCCACTCGGCGTGCCCGGTCTCCGCCTGGGTGCGGGCGCGCAACCCGTACCGCTCCTTCGCCAGCACGACGATGGAGCGCCCCTCGGGGGTCTCGTCGGCGAGGCTGGACAGCTGTGCGGCGTCGGCCAGTCGGCGCAGGTCGGTACCGCCGACCGGGGTGAACTCCGCCGCCTGCCGGTTGCCGAAGGTGATGGTGCCGGTCTTGTCCAGCAGCAGCGTCGAGACGTCGCCGGCCGCCTCCACCGCCCGGCCGGACATGGCCAGCACGTTGCGCTGCACCAGCCGGTCCATGCCGGCGATGCCGATCGCGGAGAGCAGCGCGCCGATGGTGGTCGGGATCAACGCCACCAGCAGCGCGACCAGGACCACGATCGGCTGCTCGTCGCCCGCGAAGGTGGCCATCGGCTGCAGGGTGACGACGGCGAGCAGGAAGATGACGGTCAGCGAGGCCAGCAGGATGTCGAGGGCGATCTCGTTGGGTGTCTTCTGCCGGGCGGCGCCCTCGACCAGCGCGATCATCCGGTCGATGAAGGTCTCCCCCGGCCTGGAGGTGATCCTCACGATGATCCGGTCGGAGAGCACCGTTGTGCCGCCGGTGACGGCGGAGCGGTCCCCGCCGGACTCGCGGATGACCGGGGCGGACTCACCGGTGATCGCCGACTCGTCCACCGAGGCCGCGCCCTCGACCACGTCGCCGTCACCCGGGATGAGTTGCCCCGCCTCCACGATCACGTGGTCACCGAGCCGCAGCTGAGCCGCACGCACGGTCTCCTCCGGCGGCCGGGCCAGGCCGGGGTGCCACGCCGTGGTGATCCGCCTGGCGACGGCCTCGGTCCTGGCCCGGCGCAGGGTCTGTGCCTGGGCCTTGCCCCGGCCCTCCGCCACGGCCTCCGCCAGATTGGCGAAGAGCACCGTGAGCCAGAGCCAGGCGGTGATCACCCAAGCGAACACACCGGGGTGCCGGACCGCCGAGTAGACGGTGAGCAGCGCGCCGATCTCCACCACGAACATGACCGGGTGGCGGACCATCACCCGGGGGTCGAGCTTGCGCAGCGCGTCGGGGAGGGAGAGCAGCAGTTGCTTCGGGTCCAGCACCCCGGCCGAGACCCGGTGCGCCTGTTGCGTGGGCGGCGGCATCAGCGCAGCCCTTCCGCCAGCGGTCCCAGGGCCAGGGCCGGGAAGTAGGTGAGCCCGACGACGATCAGGACCACGCCGAGGAGCATCCCCACGAACAGCGGCCGGTGGGTGGGCAGCGTCCCGGCGGTCACCGGCACCGGGCTCTGTCCGGCCAGGGATCCGGCGAGCGCCAGTACGAAGACCATCGGCAGCAGCCGGCCGAACAGCATGGCGAGGCCCAGCGCGGTGTTCCACCAGGTGCTGGTGGCGGTGAGGCCGGCGAAGGCGGAGCCGTTGTTGTTGGCCACCGAGGTGAAGGCGTAGAGCACCTCGGAGAAGCCGTGCGGGCCGGTGTTCAGGATGCCGGCCCGCCCCGCCCTGAGGGCGATCGCCGTACCGGTGCCGACCAGCACGATCGCCGGGGTGGTCAGGATGTAGAGGGAGGCGAACTTGATCTCCCGGCCGCCCAGCTTCTTGCCCAGGTACTCGGGCGTGCGGCCGACCATCAGCCCGGCCACGAACACCGTCACGACGGCCAGGATCAGCATGCCGTAGAGGCCCGACCCCGCGCCGCCGGGCGCGATCTCACCGAGCATCATGTCCAGCAGCAGCACGCCGCCGCCCAGCGGTGAGTACGAGTCGTGTGTGGAGCCGGTCGCGCCGGTCGAGGTGAGCGTGGTCGAGGCGGCGAAGAGGGTGGAGCCGGCGATGCCGAACCGCACCTCCTTGCCCTCCATCGCCGCACCGGCCGCGCGCAGGGCGCTGCCGTGGTGCTGCCACTCGAACAGCGTCAGCAGGCCGGCGGAGCCGATCCAGATCAGCGCCATCACGGCGGCGATCGCATGGCCCTGGCGCCGGTCGCCGACCATCGTGCCGAAGCTCCGGGGCAGCGCGAAGGCGATCACCAGCAGCAGGTAGACCTCGAGCCAGTTGGTCAGCGGGTTCGGATTCTCGAACGGGTGCGCGGAGTTGGCGTTGTAGAAGCCGCCGCCGTTGGTACCGAGTTCCTTGATCACCTCCTGCGAGGCGACCGGGCCGCCGGTGACGGCCTGCGAGCCGCCGTTCAGGGTGGTGACGGTCATGGGAGCGTGCAGGTTCTCGATCACTCCGGCCGCCACCAGGACGATCGCGAAGACCACCGACACCGGCAGCAGCAGCCGTACCGTCACCCGGACCACGTCCACCCAGAAGTTGCCCACCCGGTCGGTCCGGCTGCGGCCGAAGCCCCGGACCAGCGCCGCCGCCACCGAGATGCCCACGGCGGCGGAGAGGAAGTTCTGCACCGCCAGGCCGGCCATCTGCACCAGGTGGCCCATGGTCGACTCACCCGAGTACGACTGCCAGTTGGTGTTGGTGACGAAGGAGACCGCGGTGTTCCACGCCGTCGCCGCGGGCACACCGGGGAAGCCCAGCGACAGCCAGAGGTGGTTCTGCAGCCGCAGGAAGGCGTAGAGGAAGAGCACCGAGACGGCCGAGAAGGCGAGCACTCCGCGCAGATATGCCCGCCAGGTCTGGTCGAAGTCGGGGTTGACCCCGATCAGCCGGTACAGGCCCCGTTCGATCCGCAGATGCCGCCGGCTGGTCAGCAGGTGCGCCAGGTAGTCGCCCAGGGGCCGGTACGACAGCGCGAGCGCCGCCGCCAGGGCGAGCGCCTGCAGCAGGCCCGCGAGGCCGGGGGCCACCTCAGAACCTCTCCGGGTGGATCAGCGCCAGTACCAGATAGACCGTGATGACGCTCGAGACGACCAGCCCGACGATGTTGTCCGCGCTCATCCCCTCCTCCGCTCCGGACCGGCCGGACCGGCCTGCCGGCTGCGGGCGGCCGGGCCGTTCACAGCCGCCCCACCCCCCTGGCGACCAGGGCGAGGACGCCGAACGACAGCACCGTCACACCGACATAGGCCAGGTCCATCATGTCGACCACGCTCCGCGACTACTGGGGTCACACTCGGTCACGCCGATTCTCCGGCGGCGCGCCGCGACATGGTGACCTTTCCTAGGCCGTCAGGGGCCTGCGCCGGGGCGGTCGCGCTCGACCGCTAAGGCTGCGTCAACGGTTGGGCTCAGCGCTTGCGCCGGGCCATCGGGCTGCTACACCGGAAGCCAGGAGGTGCGTCATGCTCCGGCATCTCACCAGGGATACGCTCTCGCTGGTCGCGGCGGTCCTCGGCCCGGCCGCCCTGTGCGCGGTGCTGCTGCCGCTTCGCGACCGCCTGGCGAACACCGATGTCGCACTGCTGCTGCTGGTGGTGGTGGTCGTGGCGGTGGCCGCGCTGGGCCGCCGGCTGGCCGGGGCTCTCGCCGCGGTGTCCGCCGCCGTGTGGTTCGACTTCTTCTTCACCCCGCCGTACGAGCGCTTCGCGATCAGCAAGTCGTCCGACCTCACCACCGCCGTCCTGCTGCTGCTCGTCGGCCTGGCGGTCTCCCAACTGGCGTTCCACGCCAGCCGGTTGCAGGTCGTCGCGATCACCGACGCCGACTACCTGGCCCGGATCCACGCCACCGCCGTACTCGCCCGCTCGGCCAACTCGGCCATCACCGTGGTCGACCACGTCCAGGACCAGCTGGTCGAGCTGCTCCGGTTGCGCGGCTGCCGGTTCGAGTACGGCTCCCTGCTCGGCCACCCGCCGCGCCTGGAGCACGACGGCTCCGTCGTCATCGGCCGCAGGCCCTGGGACGCGGACCGTCTCGGCCTGCCCGACCAGGACGTGGAGCTGCGGCTGTTCGGCAACGGCCAGTACGTCGGCCGCTTCATGCTCGAACCGACGCCCGGTGCCGTGCCCTCGCGCCAGGCCCGTCTCGTCGCGGTGACCCTGGCCGACCAGGTCGGCGCAGTCCTCGACTCGCTGCGGCCCCCGGCGCACACCGCCTGAACCCCGGCAGTCGGCGCCTCGCGAAGTGGCGGGGGCTCACGGCCCGTCGGCGCCGCCCAGCACGCTCTCGGCGTGCGGTCCGGAGCAGGGCGCAGGCCGAGCGGGCGTGCGCCCGTCAATGGCCTGGCGCGGCGGCGCCGGGCCTCACGGGGCCGGCTTGTGGGCCGCTCCCAGCAACTGCCCGCCGCCGGGCGCGGTCTGCTCGATCTCGCTGAGTCGCACCAGTTCCTCCATGTGGTGTGCTTATCAGCCGAGCCGCGGTCCGCGCTGTGGTCCGGAGCGCAGTGACGGCAGCCGCACGGAGTCCGTGCCGCCGGACGCGGCGGCGCCCTCCCCTCCGGGTGCGGAGGGGAGGGCGCGCCAGGCGTTCCGGGGGGAACTCAGGGGC
This sequence comes from Kitasatospora cystarginea, assembly GCF_039533515.1. Lineage (NCBI taxonomy): Bacteria > Bacillati > Actinomycetota > Actinomycetes > Kitasatosporales > Streptomycetaceae > Kitasatospora > Kitasatospora cystarginea. Next base: position 37,584 of record NZ_BAAATR010000038.1, read on the forward strand.
ACTGCTTCCAGGCCAGGTGGTAGGTGGTGTTGATGTTGCCGTCGGTGGAGTCCATGGTCATGAAGCTGGTCGTCCTCGTCGGGTCGGAGGTGCCGGCACTCACCCGCAGTTCGGTGTTGATGTTGAAGTTGCGCTCCTCACCGCAGGGCGCGAAGACGAGGGCGGCGACGTCGACCGCGTCGGTGGCCTGCCAGTTGTTGTCGTACCCGCCGTTGAACCGGTGGCTCTTCGAGGTGGTCTGCGGCTGTCCCTGGAAGTAGTAGTTCGCCTGCTGGACGCCGGTGGCCCCCGGCTCCAGGTGGGCGTAGCCGCGGTAGTCGGCGGAGGCGATCGCGTAGGTGAAGCCCTGGGGGACGTGGACGTTGAGGTCGAGCTGGCAGTTCTTCCGGAAGTCGGTCGGCTTGGCGCCGACGCCCACCTGGGCGAGGTAGTCGCTGTACGTCACGGTGAAGGCCGTGTTGTCCGGCGAGACCGCGACGGCGGCGGTACCGGCCGGGCAGCCGGAGCCGTTGACGGTCGCCACGTCGATGACGATCTTGTCCGGCGGCGGAGTCATTCCCCATGTGAAGCCCGAGGAGCCGAGCAGCGACACGGCGACGCCGCCGACGGCCAGCATGCGTGACAGCATGACTTTCCCTTCCGATCGCCCACGGATCCCGTGGGATGCGTCAGTGTTGTGAGCGGTGGTGATTCGGGAGGAGACTTGGCGCGTCCATGTCACCACAGCTGCACCCCCGCGTACAGAGGCGCGACAGCAATTTACTGATGCTCAGTCAGAGAGCTTGGCAGCGACGGAAGTTATGTCGGAAGATCACCCGTTCAGCAGCTCCGCGCGGAGACCGCCGACGACGACGGACAGCTCGAACCGGAAAAACTCGTCGTTTACACCAGCCGGTGAGCAGCGGCCGGGAGTTGGCAGAGCGAGCGCAGCACCTCAGCCGCGGGGGACGCCCAGCCACAACCCGGCGAGGGACAAGGCGATCGTGTCACGGCCGAGGGGACACCGCGGTCCTCACGGCGCCCCCTCGGCCGTGACCGCAGTAGCGATCGCGAGGCTTACCCGAAGGCTTCCTCGATGCGGGACTTGTTGACGCGGTAGGGCGCGGGGTCGTTCTCGCCCTCCGCCACGCCCTTCACGTACTCGTTCTCCCGCAGCTTGTCCCCGATGACGGGGGTGTTGGCCACGTCGTGCACGAGTCCGCTGCCGAAGTAGTGCGGGTTGTGCTGCACGTACTGACCGGCCTCGCCCTCCAAGGCGCCCTCGATGAGGTGCCCGCTCGTCTCGTCCTTCATGTCGCCCGTCACCACGCCGAGGCCCGGCTTCGCCATCCCACCGATGACCTTGCCGGTACTCAGGAGGCTGTTCACGACAGCGCCATGGCTCCCCTTGCGCCCGGTGCCGTGGTCCTCGTCGGCACCCCACTTGAGGTCGTGCGGATTGATGGTGGACACCGGGTCGTCCTTGCTGTCGCCGAGAACATGCTGCTTGAACTCGCCCTGGGCCCAGTCCGTCACCTTGGAGTCGACGTAGTGCGCGGCCTCACGTGCTCCGTACTTCGCGACCTTCTCGCCCACGCCGTCGAGCGACCTGGCCTCCTTGGCGTCCCTGGCCATCTTCAGCAGGTTGTCGCCGCCGTCCTCCATCTCACGAATGCCCTTGACCACCTTACGGACGTTCTGGATCGACTTGTAGGCTTCCCGCGCATCCTTGAGACTCTTGACCGCCTTCATCGCGGACCTCATCTCCTTGAGGGCCTTCACCAGCTCCTCGAGATTCTTGGCCAGCTCGGTGGACACCTTGGCGACACGGGCGATGAAGACCGAGATCTCGGCTGCGTCGATCATGGCACTGGCGATGGCGCCGATACCCAGCGTCAGGACGCTGACCACGACCTCCATGGCGAGCGAGGCGATCAGCGCCTCGATCGCCTCGCTGATGATCTGGATGACCATGCTCTCGGCCAGGGCGCACATCTGAGCGGCCTGGTTGATGATCTGCGCGGTCTGGTACAGGCCCGCTGCGGTGCCGTCGAGGGACTCAACCACCTCACCCATGTGTCGCCCGAAGGCATCGGAGGCGGCTCCCTGCCACTGCTGCGGCAGGGAACTGCACTCGGCCCGCAGCTGGTCGGCCACGTTCTGGACCGCGACCGCCTGGGCGTGCCATTCCTCCGCGGCTTCGTTGAGCGCCTGGAGGTTGCCGGTGACCTTCTCCAGGCCGTGCATGATGCCGCAGTGATCGAGGGCCGCCTTGACATTGTGGTCAAGCCAGCCGCTCAGGCCGCTCCGGTCGGGCATCTGGGCCGGGGTGAGCGCAGGCATGCTCTGGCACGTGGCCCGGGTCCAGCCGTAGGCATCGCTCGGCGGCCCCAGGACGGGCCCCCGCGGCGCCATGATGGGACTCGGGCCGTCGCCGTTCGACTTGGACTTGTCAGAGCCGTCGCCCAACCCGGTCACCTTGTCGAGCTGGCCGTCCAGGAACTTCTGCTCCTGCTTCCTCTCCTGCTGCTTCGCCTTGTCACGCGTCCACTCAACCGCCGTGTCCTTGATGCTCACTGGCCACCCCCGAGGCCCGCACCGAGCTCCTGCTCGTGCTGGAGGTAGTTCTGCGCAGTGCCGTTGAGCGCCTCGGAGGTCTGGTTCAGGGCCTCGATGAGGTCGGCGAGGTTCTTCCGGTTGGCGTCCACGTGGTCGTTGTACTCCTGCAACAGGTGATGGGCGTTCGGCAGCTTCCCGAAGGCGTCGCCCGAGATGGTGATGCCTGAGACCCTCGACTGGACCTGCGAGAGCTGCCCGTCCTGATCACCGACCACTGACGCATACCTGCTGATCGCTTCAGGTTGCACCTGAAACCCTGCATCCCCCATGGCATATGCCCTTCCCTGACCCGATGTTGAGCCGCTCATCCTACTGACGCGCCGTCGGACGAACCGGACAGGAGACGGCTTCAAGATGTGGCGACTGTGTGGGGAAGCGTCACGGATGCCTACCCCGACCGAACGCTGGCCGCCCTGCGATAGGTTTCCCTGCGCACGAGTTCGAACCCTCGCCCCGCAGCCGGATGCGCGCCAACCACCACATGATCAAGGAGATCCTATTGATTGGCCTCATTCTCATCGTCGTTGGCTGCATCGCGGCCTTGGTCTTCCTCGCCTGGTTCGCATCTGACCCCGACAAGAAGAAGGCTCCCCACCCGTCAGCACTTCCACAGGACGCGGCTCCGCATCTTCACCCGGAACAGCGGGGCACGGGCATGCCACAGGGCTATCCGCAGGGACAGGTATTCGATCCACGCGGGCAGCAGACCCCGTACGGGCAGCAGAATCCGTACGCCCAGCCACAGCCGGCTCCGACTCCGACTCCGGAGAGCCCGACGCTCCCGGAAGAGGCGGAAAGCGTGTTCCGGGGCATCGGCGGGTTCCTCGACTTCGTGTTCGCGATCGTCGTCGGCTTCCTGCTGGCCCGGGCGGCGTTCCACGCCCACCTGAGCTCCGGTGCCAAGCTGGGGATCGCCGTCCTGGCCATCCCGTTCACCTCCTTTGCCAACCAGGTCCTGCTGAGCAGGCTGACCAACTGCAGCATCGGGAAGTTCCTGTTGGCCAACCGGATGATCGACCTCCTCACCGACCGCCGACCGACCCTCTGGCGGTTGACCGTGCGCTGGCTCCAAGGGGGCCTAGTGGGCTGGGTGATCTTCATCCTCAACATGTGGACGAACGAGGACGTCTCACCGAGCTCCCGCGACTGGGCCGACCCCTTCATCTGCCCCGGCGAGGCTGGCGGCATCCGGATCGTCCGTCGCAAGGACCTGCGGGAGTGGCTGGGTTAGGCCACGGTTCTCCAACCATCTGACTCATCAGCTCGGCATGACTGGTCGCGGTGATCTGACGGGCGAGGATTGGTTCGGCTGATGCCACTCCTGTGGGCCAGTGGCGGGCGTTGGCCAGGTGGCCGGATTTCCGGCAAGTGATCAACGGAGCCCCGCACCGGGTGCGAGCAGTGTGCTGTCGCATCTCTTCCCAGGCGGTTCGGTCCGTGAAGGACCATGTGCACTGAAGGGCAGCTGCAGTGGTCGGCCGACGACTCCCGGGAAAGGCCCTGGACAGTGATTCCGGCCCGTACTGGATCGACCGCTCCCGCATCGCGCAGGCCTTCGTCCGATCCTGCCTCGGCGTGACAACAGCCCGAGGGGGCACTGTACTTGGCACGGTGCCCCCTCGAACCGTTCCCGCTCTGTCAGCCCAGCAGCGCCGGCAGCCGCTCCTCTGTCTCCTTGTTCTCGACGTTGAGCGCGATCCACGATGGTCAGCTGCCAGTCGAAGTGGAGCGGCGGCAGCGGGTCCAGCGAAACGCAGAACACGCCGAGCAGCGACTCTCCCGGCCGCAGGTGGGGAGCCGCGGTCTGGTGCAACGCCGGACTGCCCAGCGGCACCCGCACTCCGCCCCACCCGGTATCCAACCGGGTGTCCGCTGATAGGTAGTCAACCGAGAGCTCCTCGCGCCGGTGGCCCGTGCGGAGGCGCTCGCCCTGCTCAGCAGACTGGCTCATCCGGAGACCTGGCCTGCGGCGGGCGGCGGATCACCCCCGGGCCGCAAGCAGGGCAGCAGGCCATGTACGGGCCCCTCGGCGGGGATACTTCAGCGCGGGCCTGGTAGCACGGCAGGCTCCGGTAAATCCCCGTTGCCCCGGCCGGCCGGGGCAGGCCAGAATCCGCGGCATGACCTCCGGGATACGCCACATGACGATTGACAGCCTCGATGCCTACCGCCTCGCCGAGTTCTGGTCCGAGGTCCTCGACCAGCCCCTGCACGGCGACGACAAGCCGGGCGACCCGATGGCACTGATCGAGGGCGCGGGGCTGCTCTTCATCACCGTGCCCGAGGCGAAGACCGTCAAGAACCGCGTCCACCTCGACCTCCAGCCGCAGGACCGCACGCGCGACGAGGAGGTGGAGCGCCTGCTCGCCCTCGGCGCATCGCTGGTGGACGACCGCCGCAGGCCGGACGGCACCGGCTGGGTCGTCCTCGCCGACCCTGAGGGCAACGAGTTCTGCGTCGAGACCGGGCAGGCAGGCTGAGCGGGCGGGCGGCCCCGTTCAGGGGTCGCGGCAGCCGCTGGAGCGATGTCCGCAGGCGGCCGGAGGCGTTCTACCGATTGTCAGGAGAGCGTCTGAACCGCCCGGTCTCCGGTGATCGGGTGATGGCTGGCTCCGCACCGGTACAACTGGGGTGACGGATCGTTGCACAGAGCATGACCAGTCCAGGGGGCGAACGAAGGGGACCGACGCCGGTGCTGTGGGCGTTCGTCGTCCGCGAGTCCACGCCGGGAACGCCGCCGTCCGCCGAGGCGATCGTGGAGATCGGTCCGGCGCAGTACCCGCAGTTGCTGGAGGACGCGATGGCCAGCGGCTTCACCATGGCCGTCGGTGAGCCGCCACTGACCACCGCTGAGATCCACGTCCGTGACGGCCTGCTGACCGAGCTCAGCCTGGTCGGCGGTCACCGGGTGTGGGAGCCGGCGCCGCCCGCCCCGGTCTCGCCCGAGTGGGTATCGGCCGCCGTGGGGCGGGCCGGTGTGCTGGTCATCCTCGTCCCGCCCGGTACCTGGCCCGAGGATGCGCGGGACCTCGGGCCCGTCGACCTCGCGGAGGCGTTCACCGCCAACCTTCGCGAGGCCCGGGCGGACGGCCTGGTCCAGCACGGCGCCGCCCAGTTGGTCCTCCGTTGAGACACCGGCCGCCGGACCGCACACTCCCGACGACGCCGCCCGGCCCACGAACCCGTCGCGCGGTACGCCCTGCCGGTCGTCAGCCGTCGTGGCCGGGCGGGACCCGAACGGCGGTCTACCCACGGCGTGCTCCGCCGGTGGCGGCCTCGGGCAGGTCGGGCTCGGGCAGCCGGCGCAGCAGGAGCCAGCCGAGGGCGGGCAGGACGATCAGCGGTGCGAGACCGGTCTGCAGCGAGGTTGCGTCGGCGACGGCGCCGATGACGGGGCTCGCGACGCCACCCACACTGACGGCGAGGCCAAGGGTGACGCCGCTGGCCGTCCCGACCCGCCGCGGCAGGTAGTCCTGGCCGAGGGTGACGTGCAGTGAGAAGGGCACGTACAACCCGGCCGAGGTGAGGGCGACGAACAGGTAGATCAGCGGGCCGGGTACGAGGACGACGCCGGCGACGGCCGGGACGGTCAGGGCGTACGACCACCGCACGACCGTGGTGCGGCCGTAGCGGCCGGCCAGTCTTCCTCCGGCCACCGTGCCAACCGCGCCGCCGAGATAGAGCACGAACAGGGCTGCGCTTCCGGAGACGTCTCCTCCGGCGGTGCGCTGGCGGACGTAGAGCGAGACGAACGCGCTCAGGCCGACGAAGACGATCGAGCGGCACACGATCGCCCCGGAGAGTCTGCCGAAGGACACCCAGTCGTCGCGGCGCCCGTCCTGGCGCCCGTCCCGACGCCCGTCCCGGCTGGTCCAGTCCCCTGTCGCAGCCGTGTCAGGGGACTGGACCGCCCGCAGCGCGGCGGCGCTCAGCGCCGCACCCGCCAAGGCCGGGACGGCCAGCAGCACGGAGGCGTGCAGGCCGCCGGTGGCGATGACGGCGGAGACCAGCAGCGGGGCCGCGGCGAAGCCGAGGTTGCCGCCGAGGGAGAACCAGCCCATCGCGGTGTGGCTGCCGCGGCTGGCCTCGCGGGCCACCCGGGCGGCCTCGGGGTGGTACGCGGCGACACCGATCCCGGACAGCGCGACCGCGGCCAGCGTGAGGGGGTAGGAGCCGCAGACGCCGCTCAGGGCGACGCCGGTGCCGGCCACCAGTGTGCTCACCGGCAGCAGCCAGGGTATGGCCCACCGATCGGCGAGCGCCCCGAGCAGCGGCTGGACCAGCGAGGACAGCAGGGAGGCGGCCAGCACGAGGCCGGAGGCGGCGGCGTAGCCGTAGGCCCGCTCGGAGACGAAGAACGGCACCAGTGCGGCCACCGCTCCCTGGTAGACGTCGACGCAGGCGTGTCCCAGGGACATCAGCCTGACGGAGCGGTGGTGTGGGATGGTCGGATTCGTCGGCACGCTTCGATCGTGGCGAAGGCAGGCCGTGTCACGCTTCCGATAAATTGCCAATCCATGCCGGATATCCGCCATCTGCCGCAAGCCCCGACCCGCGCCCGGACGCTGGCCGCCGGGGAGGGCATCGACGCGCACCGCCACGACGACCACCAGATCGTCTACGCGGGCTCCGGGGTCGTGGCCGTCACCACCGACGCCGGCACCTGGTTCGCGCCCGGCACCCGTGCCATCTGGGTCCCCGCTGGCACCGTCCACGCACACCGCGCCTACGGCCACCTCGAACTGCACCTGGTGGGCCTGCCGGCCGGCGACAACCCGCTCGGCCTCGACTCCCCCACCGTGCTCACCGTCAGCCCGCTGCTCCGTGAACTGATCCTCGCCCACACCGCCACCCCGGACGACACCAGTGCCGAACGCCGTCGGCTGCGGGCCGTCCTGTACGACCAGCTGCGCGCCTCCCCCCAGCAGCCCGTGCAGTTGCCCACTCCCGCCGACCCCCGGCTGGCGGCCGTCTGCGCGATCCTCCACGACGACCCGGCGGACACCCGCACCCTCGCCGCCCTCGGAGCCGCGACCGGGGCCGGCGAGCGCACCCTCAGCCGCCTGTTCCGCTCCGAGCTCGGCATGACCTTCCCTCAGTGGCGGACCCAGTCACGGCTCTACCACGCGCTGCGGATGCTGGCCGACGGCGTCCCCGTCACCGCGGTCGCCCACCGCTGCGGCTGGTCCTCCACCAGTGCCTTCATCGACGTCTTCCGCCGCTCCTTCGGCTACACCCCCGGCGCCCACAACCGCCGCCCCTGACCCGGTCGGCCTCGTGCGGCCATCAGGGTGTGCCCTGGGCGTTCCAGTTCAGCAGGGTCGAGGTCAGCGCGGGCGCGTGGCGTTCGGGGAAGTCCATGACCAGGACGCCGAGCGGCGGGTGGCCGTGGCTCGCGGCGAAGGAGCCGAGGTAGTCCTGGACGTGCGGGTTGACGTAGGCCGCGCAGTCGGTGGGGAAGCAGCCGGCGCTGGAACCGCTCAGGAAGTTGACGGACAGCGGCCCGCCGGGGCCGGTGGCGGCCGCCCGGTTGATCTGGTTGACGACGTCCTGGTACTTGTGCGGACGGTCGAAGAGCGTGGGAACGGTCCAGTCGTCCTGGAGGTCGAGCTGGGAGCTCCACCAGCCGACGGCCGGCAGGGTCGGGACGTCGGAGATCAGCACCACCCGACCCCTGGCCGCACCGAGCGCGGGCAGGGTGTCGCCCAGGTGGAACAGGCCCCGCCAACCCCGGTTGTCCAGGTAGTCGTTGAAGACGGCGAGGAAGTCCGTGTCGCTCACCTGCGAGTACTCCTGCTTCACCCGCATCAGGACGGTCTCGCCCGGGTGGGCGGCCAGGAAGGCGGCGCAGGCGACGAGTACGTCACCGAACATCTGCTGCTGGTACACCGGGCCGTGGTGGATCGCGAAGGAACCGTCGATGGAGCGGCAGCGGATGTCGAGGAAGCGGATCCCATACTCCAACTGCCGCGCTATGGGCAGTGTCTGACACTCAGTCAGTGCACCACCGTAGCGCGCGCAGGAGTCGTGGGTGCCCGGGAGGGTCAGCCGGGACAGCGGTACGGCGTCACCGAGTGCGGACATCCAGTCGCTCGGCGCGAACCCGGCCGTCGGCGCGGTCCTGGCCGTGGCCCCGGCCGCAGTACCGGTCGCGGCCGACGCCGGTGCGACGGTCGGCCAGGCGACCGCGCCGGCGGCCGCCGCCGCGAGCGATGCTCTCAGGAACCCCCTGCGGTCGACCCTCATCCGCCCTCCACCCATCCGGTGCCGACGACCACTTGCTGTTCTACCGGACTTCGGGGCCTCAGCCCAGCCCCTGCGCACCGGCTCCAGCGGACAGCCCGCTGGACTCGAAGAGCTCGCGGACGCGCCGCCACGCGTCGGCTGCCGCCGCCGAGCCGGCCGGGTCGTCCGCGCCGGCGCCGAGGAAGCCATGGCCGACACCGGGGTAGGCGACGCACTCGTGGCGCAGCACTTGCACCATGGAGCGCGGCCGCGATCTCGCGCTGCTGCCCGGGCGGGCGGCGACCTGCTCGGCCAGCAGCGGGTCGGCGGAGGAGGAGGCCACTCGGCCCGGTCGAGCGCGCCGTCGGCCCGCTCCTACTCCTGGCGGCGGCGCTGGAACGCCTCGTCGGCGGCGGTGAGCAGCGGCAATGGACCGCCCTGTGATCGGCCATTACCAATACAGACAGAACCGGTAAGCAGTGCTATGATCTTTTGCCCATTACATCTCGATCGACTTTCGCCCCTCCGCCGCGCTCTCACGTAGAGTTCGCCGGTACGGCTGATACGGGCAGGACGAGCGGGAAGCAGTAAGCAGGCATGACGGCGGGAGCGGCCAAGCAGGTGGAGCAGCAGGCGGACGAGTGGGCGGCAGGGGCTCCGGGCGAGCAGGAGGAGATCGAGTTCGGTCCCGGCATCGACCCCGAGCGGCTGGAGCTCTGCCTGAGCGTGCTCGCCGAGCTCGACGAGATCCACGTGGACCACCCGGACGCGATCACCGTCCGCAAGGCCGTGGGCGGCATCTTCCGTACGCTCAAGCAGCGCCGCCGCCAGGAGACGCGCGCCCGCAAGACGGCCAACGACCGGAAGGTCACCGCGCTGACCGCGACCGGCGCGCCCGGCCGGATCGACGACGAGACCCGGGGTGTGTTCGGCCTGAGCACGGTCACCACGACGGAGATCGCCGGCATACTCGAGCGCCCGCGCAGCTGCTACATCTGCAAGGAGCGCTATGTCGAGGTCGACGCCTTCTACCACCAGCTCTGCCGCAAGTGCGCCGAGTTCAACCTCTCCCGCCGCAACGCCCGGACCGATCTGACCGGACGCCGGGCCCTGCTCACCGGCGGCCGGGCCAAGATCGGTATGTACATCGCGCTGATGCTGCTCCGCGACGGCGCGCACACCACCATCACCACCCGCTTCCCGAACGACGCGATCCGCCGCTTCAAGTCGATGCCGGACAGCGCGGACTGGCTGCACCGGCTCAAGATCGTCGGGATCGACCTTCGCGACCCGGCCCAAGTGGTGGCGCTCGCCGACGAGGTCGCCGCCGACGGGCCGCTGGACATCCTGATCAACAACGCGGCGCAGACCGTCCGCCGCTCCCCCGGGGCCTACCGCGAGCTGGTGGCGGCCGAGTCCGCGCCGCTCCCGGCCGGCGAACTGCCGTCGTCCACGGTGATCGGCCGCTTCGGCAGCGGCGGCGTCGAGCTGCGCGCCCTGCCCGGCCAGGCCACCACCGGCAGCGAGCGGCTGGCCCCGGAGGACGTCACCGGCCTGGCGCTGGTCAGCGGCTCCGCCTCGCCCGCCCGGATCGAGGCGGGCACCGCGATCGACGCGGGCGGCCTGGTGCCGGACCTCGCGGCCAGCAACAGCTGGATCCAGACGGTCAACGAGGTCGACCCGGTGGAGCTGCTGGAGGTCCAGCTCTGCAACTCCACCGCGCCGTTCATCCTGATCAGCCGACTGCGCCCGGCGATGGCCGCCGCCAGGGCCCGCCGCAAGTACGTGGTGAACGTCTCCGCCATGGAAGGCGTCTTCAGCCGCGGCTACAAGGGAGCCGGCCACCCGCACACCAACATGGCCAAGGCCGCGCTCAACATGCTCACCCGCACCAGCGCGCAGGAGATGCTGGAGACCGACGGCATCCTGATGACCGCCGTCGACACCGGCTGGATCACCGACGAGCGCCCGCACCCGGACAAGATGCGGCTCGCCGACGCCGGCTTCCACGCCCCGCTCGACCTGGTGGACGGCGCGGCCCGGGTCTACGACCCGATCGTCCGCGGCGAGCTCGGCGAGGACCTCTACGGCTGCTTCCTCAAGGACTACGCCAAGGCCGCCTGGTAGACCCACCGCGGCCGGCGTCCCGGCCGCGATCGAAACGGACGATGGACAACCAAGGGGCGGGAACCATGGCAGCACCCGTGCTCGGAGTCGGCGTGATCGTGCCCAGCACGGACGGACGGGTCCTGCTGGGCCGGCGGATCACCGCGGGCGAGCCGCCGACCTGGGGCCTGCCCGGCGGCAAGGTGGACCAGGCCGGGGAGTCCTTCGAGCAGGCCGCCGCCCGGGAGCTCGCCGAGGAGACCGGGATCACCCTGTCGGCCGGGCGGCTGCGGGTGCTGGCCGTACTGCTCGACCACCAACTGGGCCGCCCCCGGCTGACGGCCGCCGTCCTGGCGCCGCCGACCGACGCCCCGGCGGATGTCACCGAGCCGCACGCCTGCGCGGGTTGGGAGCGCTTCCCGCTCGATGCGCTGCCCGAGCCGCTCTTCCACCCGTCGGCGCTGGTCCTCGGCAGCTGGCTGCCCGGCTTCGCCGCACCGGCCGGTGGGTTCGGCTATCCGGTCGCCAGTAGCTGACTCCACTATCTGGCGAAACGTCAAATTACCTTGCCATGACGGCATCGGGCGATTCGCCGTGGGCGCGGGCAGCCGGTCGCCCCGCACTGCCCGCGCCGCTGCCCGTCAACCCCGCCTCCCGGACCCGCGAGTAACCACCGAACCGCCCGCCGCCCGCCGCCCGGCAGACTGCTGCGGGCCGCCCAGCAGGCCGTCGCGACCTTCGTCGTGGAGCCTTTCGCGGCCTGGTTCCGGGCCCGCTTCCCGGATGGGTGCATCGAGAAGTCACCTGTCTTGCCGCACTCCGACCCGAATGCTCAACTGGGTTCTGGCAGGGCGGATCGGACCATTCCGATCCCATCACCCCTCTTCTGGAGATCGAGGCGACTGCGACAGAAGAACTGTGCGCAGCAGTCACGGCAGTATCAGCAGGAGAACCTGCCATTCGAGTCCTCCGAGGGCCGAAGTACCCCGAAAGGGCGGCCACTTGGATGACCGACAACAGGTGCCCGTTTTCGATGGGCGTCACGTCCGCGGCGTGTGATCCGCGCGGCGTCCGGCATTTGGGACCGGGCACCGGCACCGTTAACCCCTTCCGTATCCCAGTGCTACCGGATTCTCCACCGAGCCCTCGGACTCGTGCGGGGACACGGCGGCATGCCGATACGCGGAAAGGAAGTCATCATGAGCGTTTTCAGCAGCTTCGGAGGTCGTGGCCGCGGTGACCGCGGCGAGGGCGGCGAGGGCCGTCGTCGCCGCCACCACCGTCACCACCGCCATCACCACCACCGCCGCCACCGCCGGTGAACCCGGTTCGTGGAGAACGGCGTTGAGCATCGCTCGATCGCAACAGGAGGAAGTCATGAGCGTTTTCAGCAGCTTCGGAAGTCGCGGCCGCGGGAACCGTGGTGAACGTGGCGAGGGCCGCCGTCGTCGCCGCCGTCACGGTCGGCGGCGTCACCACCGCCGGTAGTCCGCGGTACTCGTAGACCGGGGGCCGGCGGGTTCGCCCGCCGGTCCCCACATCCTTGAAGGGCAAGCACTGCGCATGGAGACTGCGACGTTTCCGGATCCGGCGTACTCGGACCCGGTGGCCGAGCCGGACCCGTCAGCCGAGGAGTCCGATCCGAAGGGACCGGTCGCGGCCGCGCCGCCCGTCCGACCGCGGGAGGCGTTCCGGCGCTTCTGGCCGTGGGTCCGCCAGGACCGGCTGTGGCTGCCCGCCGCGATCCTGCTGCTGCTCACCGGCGCGTTCGGCGAGGTGGTGTCGGTCTGGCTGTTCAAGGACCTGATCGACCAAGTCCTGGTACCCCACCGGTTCTCCGCCTTCTGGGCACCGGCCGGCACGATGGCCGCGACCGCCGTGGTCTCGGCGCTGCTGATCTTCGCCGGCAACTACACCATCACCTGGGTGGCCGAGCGTTTCATCCTCCGGCTGCGGACCTCCGTCGTGGCCCACCTGCACGGCCTCCCGCCCGACACCCTGGACCGCCGCCAGCGCGGTGATGTGGTGGCCCGGCTCACCGGGGACATCGCCGCCATCGAACAGCTGGTGGCCACCGGGGTGGTCGAGGCCGGCTCCGCGGTGCTGAGCCTGCTGCTGTTCGGGGCCGCCGCGTTCTACCTGAGCTGGCAGCTCGCGCTGGCCGCGCTGGCCGTGGCCCCGGTCTTCTGGCTGTCCGGACGGTACTTCGGCAACCGCATCCTGATCCGCGAGCGGGAGGCCAGACGCCGCGGCGGCGCGGTCACGGCCGTACTGGAGGAGAGCCTGCGCAACGCCGCCATCGCCGGCACCTGCAACCAGGAGCGCCGCGAGGTCGCGAAGGTCCACCGGACCGGCCGGGCTCTGCTGGAGTCCGAGCTCTCCATCGCCCGGTACGCCGGTCTGTACCCGCCGGTCCTGAACGTCCTGGAGGTCCTCGGCGGCCTGACGGTCGTCGGGATCGGCGCCGTCGAACTCGACCGGGGTGTGCTGAGCCTCGGCGGCCTGCTGGCCTTCGCCGCCTTCATGGCCCAGCTCTTCGAACCGGCCCAGCGGATCTCGGAGCTCTTGCCGGTGGCCGGCGCGGCCGGTGCCGCGGGCGAGCGGGTCCTGGAACTGCTGGACACCCCGTCCCCGGTGGTGGAGCGTCCCCACGCCCACGGCACCGGCCCGGTGGCCGGCCGGGTGAGCTGCGAGGACGTCCGAGTCGGCTACCCCGGCCAGGACGGCCGGCCGGTCCTGGAGAACCTCAGCTTCGACATCGGCCCGGGGACGATCCTCGCGGTCATGGGCCCCAGCGGCTGCGGCAAGTCGACCCTGGCCAAGCTGCTGGTGCGCTTCCTCGACCCGGACTCCGGCACGGTACGCCTCGACCAGCACGACCTCAGGGACCTCAAGCTGGCCTCGCTGCGCCAGGCCGTCACCCTGCTCCCCCAGCAGGCGCCGCTCTTCCACGCCACGATCCGCGACAACATCGCCTACGGCAGGCCCTCGGCCTCGCTCGACGAGGTGGTGCAGGCCGCGAAGGACGCGGACGCCCATGAGTTCATCACGGCCCTGAACGAGGGGTACCGGACCGAGATCGGACGGGACGGTTTCCAGCTCTCCGGCGGACAGACCCAGCGGATCGCCATCGCCCGCGCCTTCCTGCGGGCCACGCCGGTACTGATCCTCGACGAGCCGACGACCGGCCTCGACGAGCAGTCCGCAGCGAACGTCATCGCCCCGCTGCGGCGCCTGATGGCCGGGCGGACCACCATCCTGATCACCCACGACCAGAAGCTCGCCCGGACCGCCGACGCCGTCCTGATGCTCGGCGCCGCCGGGAAGCCGGGGCTGCCCGGCAGCGTCCAGCCGGTCAGCTGAGCCACCGGTACGGGGAGGCCGCCGGGCCGGGTCCGGCGGCCTCGTCGCTCCCGGCCTTGTCACTCAGGGCCTTGTCGAGGCTCATCAGGTTGCCCGCCCCGGCACCGTCGAGCCCCGCGTGGCCGGACTCGGTGCCGCCGGGGACGCCCGCGCCCGGCGGCTCCGCCGGCTCCGGGCTCTCCTCCTGGAGCCGGCGCAGCAGGCGGGCGACGGTGTCGGTGCGTTCGCGCAGCGTCTCCACATGGGCGATGCGGTCGTCGGGCCTTTCGGCCGGGCGGACCGGGATGCCGTGCTGTCCGGCGGTGGCGATCAGGCTCTCGCCCGCCTGTCCGACGAGGACCAGGCCGGCCGTGGCGAACAGGCCGCCGTCGAGCGTGCGCGTGCGGCCGAGCAGGCCGCGGTGGACGATCTCGGAGGGGACGGTCAGGGCGTCCAGGCGCTGCTCGACCGCGCCCTGTTCGAGCGCCGCCAGCACGACGGTGGCGACGGCCTCGGCCGCCCTGGTGACGACCCACTTGCGACCGGGAACCGGCGGGAGGAACTCGCGGATGCGGTCGACCTCGTGCTCCAGCGCCGACGTGGTCATCACCTCGAAGGCGCTGCGGGTGCGGATCTCGACGACCTTCCCCCACTCGATCTCCTCGCCGTCGAAGCCCACCCGCTCCGGGCCGAGGTGCACCGCGCCGAACCCGTCCAGCAGGCCGAGGAGCTTGTGCACCACGGCCGGTGTGCGCGGGTGGCGTCCGACGAGCGCGCCCAGTGACAGCTTCCACGGCTCGGTGGCTGGTACCTGCGGCGGGGCGAGGGAGGTGAGTGCGCCGTGCACCCACTGACCGCCCGCCACCGTCCCGCCGGCCACCGTCCGGCCGCCGCGCAGCACCGCCTGCTTTCCGACCTCGCCCAGCTGGGCCGCCGTCCCCACCAGCTTCCCGAGCCCGCCCGGCCAGCCGCCCGTCCCCATCCGCCCCACCACTGTCCGATCCAGCCACGCTTGACGATCCGTGAACATCGACATGCTACGGCTCCGGTGTTCGAGCACGGCTGTCGGCGGCGCTCCCGAAGCGGCGGCTGTCGGCGCCTACACGCCGAGCTTGGCGCTCTCGTCCGTACGGGAGCTCGGCGAGGCACTCGGCGTGGCGCTCGCGGTGGCGTCCGGGGCTCCGTCCTGAGCCGGTCCGTCCCACTCGGCGCGGTCGTACCCGGCGCCCGGGTAGATGGTCAGCCGCAGCTTTCCGGCCCCCTTGGGGGAGACCGAGTACGTGAACTGGCCCTCCGCCCGCTCGCCCGGCTTCAGCGTGCCGGAGAACAGCTTCGTCGGGTGCGCGGTGTCGTAGATGCTGGCGACCTGCGCGCCGTCGGCGTCCTTCACGAACGGCAGTACGCCGACGAGCGGGACCGGCTCGTGGCCGCCGTTGACGATCGTGATCCTCACCTGGATCGCCAGGTCGCCGTCATTGTGGCCGACGGCGTAGCGCCCCGGCTCGAAGGACTCGGGCTTGCCGACGGTGATCCGGAGCCCGTCCTCGTACTCCCAGGTCTCACCGAACGGCACCGGCTCGTCGGCCTTGGGGGCCTGCGGGGCGGCGGAGTCGGCGGGCCCGGTGGAGGAGGCGCTCTTCCTGCGCTCCTCGACGTCGTGGGCGACCTTCTTCACGACGATCACGGTGACGACCAGGCCCACGATCGCCAGCAGCATCGCCACGCCGCCCAGGATGCTCCCGGCGAGGGCCATCCCCTTGTTCGTGGCCTGGCCCCGGCGGGCCCGGCCGTGCCCGACCAGACCGAGGATCAGCGCGGCCAGCCCGAGCGCACCCGATATCCAGAACAGGAACGGGACGATCCCGAGGAGCGCACCGATGATGCCGAGCACCAACGCCGCCACCCCCAGGCCGTTCTGGGGCTGCGGCGCCATTGCGTACGGCCCCGGGAAGCCGGGCGGCGGGCCCCACTGGAGTGGTTGCGGAGCGTTCTCGGCCGGCGGCGCCCAGGGGGACGCCGCGGGTGCATGCGTCGGAGCGTTCTCGGGTGGCGGTGCCCACGGGGACGGGGCGGGTGGCGGCTCCGGAGCGTTCTCGGGTGGCGGTGCCCACGGGGATGGGGCGGGTGGCGGCTCGGGGGTGCTCATGCGCTGTCCTTCGGAGTTCGGTGACGGATCACCCTAGCAAGGCGTTTACCCCGCCTTTACGTGCGGTGGAGTCCCCGATCCTCCTTCTCCCGGGGCGATCTGACGCAGGCCCACCACCGCCTTCCGCGGCCGTCCGGTGCCGGCCGGGGTGTTGATCACCGGCCGGAACGCAGCGGCTAGGGTGCTGGACATGGAACCCATGGACGACGCGGCGCTCGCACAGCGGCTGAACACGATCGAGTCGAAACTCGACGCGATCATGACCTATCTCAACCTGCCCCACCCCCTGCCGGAGACGGACCCCCGCCGGATGCCCGAGGTACTGGAGCTCGTCCAGGCCGGCAAGAAGATCCAGGCCATCAAGGCCTACCGACAGCGCACCGGTTTCGGCCTGAAGCGAGCCAAGGACACCATCGACCAGGCGGCCGACGGATTCTGACGTAATGACGTAACGTCAGATCGTCGCGCAGTCAATCGCGTCCGCCGACCCGAGGCACCGCGGCTCCCGGGCCGGTCCAGGCAGCTGCACTGACCACGGAGGTTGATGACAGGGCTCACGGCCGGGTGATCTTGAAATGTGTGAGGGCCTTCCGGCCAGGCGTGGATTGCGACATCCACCCCAGCGCCGGAAAGGCCCTCATGCCACGCCGTGACGCACCACTGACCGAGACCGGGCGCCTGCGCCTGGCCCCTTCGGGGTCGAGAACGGCTGGCCCCTGCGGCGGGCCGCCGAGCGCTTCCAGGTCTCGCCGACCACGGCCACGCGCTGGGCCGACCGCTACCGCACCCTGGGCGAGGCCGGCATGACCGACCGCTCCTCAAGACCGCACCACAGTCCGCGCCGAACCCCGACCCGCACCGAGCGGCGGATCATCAAGGTCCGCATGCTCCGCCGCTGGGACCAGTCCGCATCGCCCACCTCCTGCGGCTCGACCCGGACACCGTGCACCGCGTCCTCACCCGCTAGCGAATCGTCCGCCTCGCACACCTCGACCGCGCCACCGGCCACTGCATCCGACGCTACGAGCGTTCCGCACCAGGTGAGTTGGTCCACCCGGCAAACACGCCGCGCTTACGGGCAAGCCACCCACCGGCCGCGTCCCCCAACCCCACGGGCAAGAACAGCGGAGAGCCCCGCGAGGGTTACCGAAGGACGGTTGAGCGCTGCCCGGATCCCACTCGAGTCCGCCGCCCGAGAGTCAAGCTTGACCTCTACCGCGCTTGAGGTTTCATGCTTGCCACGTGTCCATGGCCGGACCTGTGAACGCACCGGATCTGCGGCCATTTCAAGGGGAGAGAACTGATGACAGCAACAGCGAACGCGGGCGCCTCCGTGTCGGATTCCGGTACCCCCGCGCTCGACCGACGCAGAATCAGACTGATCGTGCTTGGTCTGCTGCTTGGCTTGTTCATGGCCGCGCTGGACCAGACCATCATCGCCGCCGCGTTGCGCACCATCGCCGACGACCTGCACGGCCTCACCTACCAGGCCTGGGCGAACACCGCGTACATGACCACATCGGTGATCGCCACAGCCCTGTACGGAAAGCTCTCCGACATCTACGGTCGCCGGCCGGTGTACTGCGTCTCCGTGGGCATGTTCATCCTCGGGTCGGTGCTGTGCGGTCTGTCGCAGTCCATGACCGAACTGGCGGTGTTCCGCGGTGTCCAGGGCATCGGCGCGGGCGGCCTGATGAGCCTGGCCTTCGCCATCCTCGCGGACCTCCTGCCGATGGCTCAGCGTGCCCGGTACCAGGCTTGGTTCGGTGCGGTCTTCGGGATCTCCGCCGTGGTCGGCCCGGTCGTCGGCGGCTTCTTCGCCGGACTGAACAGCTTCGCGGGCGCGACCGGTTGGCGCTGGGCCTTCTTCATCAACGTGCCGATCGGCCTCACCGCCATGCTGCTGATCGCCGCCCTGGTGAGGCTGCAGCCCAACCGGTCGAACCACCCGGTGGACCTGGCCGGAACCGCCACCCTCATCGTCTGCCTGATCCCGCTGCTCTTCGCCGTCGAGCAGGGGCCCAAGTGGGGCTGGACGGCGACCGGCACCCTCGCGCTGTTCGCTGTGGGCACCGTCGCCCTGGTGCTGTTCATCCTGGCGCTGCGGCGGGCCGGGAGCGCCGCCCTGCTCCCCACCCCGATGTTCCGTAACCCGGTGTTCTCGCTCTTCAACGGTGTCAACGTGATGGTGGGCGCGGCCGTGTTCGGCGCGCTGGCCGTGCTCCCGCTCTACCTGCAGATCGTCAAGGGGCTCTCGCCCACCCAGGCAGGTCTCATGATGCTGCCGCAGACTCTCGGTATCGTGCTGGCCGGGCGACTGTGCGGTCCGTACGCCACCAAGAGCGGCCGCTACAAGGTCTTCCTGCTCGGCGGGGTGGCCCTGATGGTGATCGCCGCCTTCTGGTTCGGCGCCTTCGGGGTGAACACGCCGCTCTGGCAGACCGGGATCGCCGCGGGTCTCATGGGCATCGGCATCGGTCTGTGCTGGCAGGTCATGCTGATCGCCATCCAGACCGGCGTGGATCCGCAGTTCATGGGCGCCGGCATGGGCTCGTTCACCTTCTTCCGGCAGATCGGTGGGACGGCGGGCATCGCGGTGTTCCTGTCCGTGTTCTTCGGTTCCGTCGGCGGGAAGGTCGCCGACGCCTACGCCGGCGCCGCGTCCGATCCCGCCTTCCAGAGCGCGGCGAACGACCCGTCGATCGCGGCGCTGCCTGCCAACCAGGTGTTGCTGCAGGGCCGGGGCGGCCACATCCCGCTGGATGACACCTCCTTCCTCAAGCACGCCGATCCACGGTTGGCGCACCCCTTCCTCGAGGGGATGGCGCACGCAATGCAGACCGTGTTCATGGTCAGTGGGAGCCTGCTGTTGCTGGCACTGGTACTGGCCGCGATTCCGAAGGAGATGCGGCGCGGCCCGGCCCAGGCCGGTTTCGGTGGCGCCGCGAAGCGCACCGAGGCAGCCAAGGAGACGGCCAACCAGACCTGACGCCACCTCATCGTCGCCCGATCCGACTACGTCGACGCCAACGCCCCGGCACCCACGCGCAGTTCGTCTCTCGGAACGGCCGTGCGATCCGGCACCGTCCACTCTTGACCTCGACCAATGTCGAGGTTTCATCCTGGGAAACGGACACGTTCCGTTGGAGGAGAAGCAGTGAAGATCGAGATCTGGTCGGACATCATGTGCCCCTGGTGCTACATCGGCAAGCGGCGCCTGGAGACGGCGTTGGCCCGTTTCGAGCACCGAGACCAGGTGGAGGTCGTCTGGCGCAGCTTCGAGCTGCGGCCCGATCAGCCACGGACCCCGGGGCCCACCCTCGGCGAGATGATGCAGCACCGGCTCGGTCTGCAACCCGGCTCGGCGGTCGGACTGTTCGCGGAGATCGAGCGCCTCGCCCAGGAGGAGGGGTTGCACATCGAGCTGACCGGGGTCCAGCCTGTGAACTCCTTCGACGCCCAGCGCCTGGTGCACCTGGCAGCCGACCACGGCCTGGCCTCACAGATGAAGGAGCGGCTGTTCCGGGGCTACCTCGGCGAGCAGCGCAACGTCGCAGACCCCGATGTGCTGCTGGAGCTGGCGCTGGACGTCGGCCTGGACCCGGTGGCTGTGAAGGCCACCCTGGACGGCGACGCGTACGCCGCCGACGTCCGCGGGGATGAGGAGCTCGGGGCACGCCGCGGCGTCACCGGCGTGCCCGGTTTCTTCATCAACGGCGGGCAGGTGTCCTCGGGCGTCCCCTCCACACAGGCGCTGCTCCAGCACCTGATCCAGGCTCGCTGATTATGGGCGGCGAGGGCCGGCCACTCCACCTGGCCAAGGAACTCACCGTCGGCCAGGTGTCTGCCCGCGGCGGCGTGGCCGTCACGGCACTGCACTTCTACGAGTCCAAAGGGCTGATCCGCAGTCGGCGTACGGCCGGCAACCAGCGCCGCTACGCCCGCGACACGCTCCGCCGGGTAGCGCTGATCCGCGCCGCCCAGCGCGTCGGCGTCTCGTTGGGGGCCATCCGGGAGGCACTGGCCCAACTGCCCGAGCGCCGGACGCCGAACCGCGAGGACTGGGCGCAGCTCTCTGAGTCCTGGCGCGCCGACCTGGACGCCAGGATCCATCAACTTGTCGCGCTGCGCGAGGGGTTGACCGACTGCATCGGGTGCGGCTGCCTCTCCATCGCGGCCTGCCCGTTGGCCAACCCGTTCGACGTGCTCGGCCAGGAGGGCCCGGGCCCGCGCAGGCTGGTCCACAACCCCGAGGAACCGGACCCCCAACCCGCGAATGCGGACCCGGGGCCCTGCCACAAGCGCCACGGCACGGGCTGAGCGCGGCCGCGGACACGACAGCGGGTCCTGGCGTCCTGCTCGCCGGGACCCGCCAGCCGCGTCCCCAACCTCACGGGCGAGAACAGCTAGCCTGGCCGGATGTCAGTCCACGGCTTCTCGACCACCGAGTTCCAGTTGGTGCTGCTGCGGCGGATGGCCGACTTCAACCCCGAACTGGTCGAGGAGGCGGTACGCCGGCTCGGCTCGTCGCGGGCCGTGATGCGGGAGGCGAACAAGCGCTGGCAGGCGATGATCCGCTCACCCCGCTTCCCGCACGGGGCGAGCCGGTACCGCGCGGTGCTCGGGCCGCCGCAGGCGGTGCTCCCCCGGCGGATCGGTGACCTGGTCTGCACGGCCCAGCAGTGGGCGCTGCCGCTCTGGCCCGAGCTGCGCTTCGAGATCCTGGTCGGTCCGGCCGACAGCGGCGGCCCGGTCTGGAACGAGTGGCTGGTGCGGGCCACCGACTCGCCGCCGCCCGTACTGCGCACCCTCGCCGATCTGAGGCCGTGGAGCTGCGTCGTCTCGGACGTCGCTGCGGCCTTCCCGCCAGCCGTGCCACGCGAGGGCAGTGCCCCGACCCGGTGGCAGCTCGACTTCACCGCCCCGGGCACGGCCGGTGAACCGCGGGCCTGCACCGCCGACTTCACCTGGGGATTGCTGCAGGAGGTCCGGACCGGCGAGCCCGGTTGAGGCTCTCCCCGGCCCGCCGGTGCCCACGGCAGCGCTGGGCACGCGGGGACGAGCAGGTGCCCGGGACGCGTGGACGCCCGCCCCACAGCCGTGGAGCGGGCGTCCGGACGGTGCGTCGACGACCTGTCAGAAGAAGTCGCCGTCGCCCTCGTAGTAGTTGTTGACGATCACCTCGGGCTCGTCGTCGTCCAGCGCCTCGGCGATCAGCGCACCGCCGATGAGGCCGGCCGCACCGGCACCTATCAGTGCGCCCGTGCCGTACCGCCGCTGCTGGTCCGGCTGGCCGACGCCGGGCTGCACCTGCTGCGGGTAGCCCTGCTGGACCGGCTGCGGGTAGCCGGCCTGCGGGTAGCCGGCCTGCGGCGTGTAGAACGGCGGTGGCGTGGTCTGCACCCGCTGGGCACAGGCCGCGCAGGCCTGGATCTGGCGCGGCACACCCCACTGCGGGGACCACAGCACGGGGGCCAGGCCGGCACCGTGGCCGGGGTCGAAGAAGCACGTCACGGAGGAACTCCCTGGGATCTGTTGTGGTGCGAGGGTGGAACCCGGGACAACCACCGGGGCACCGGCGGTCGTCGGTGCCGGCTGGACGGATTCCCGTACCGGCTGCGCGGACTGTGCGGGCACCTGGGCGGCCGGCACGGGCACTTGAGCCGGAGCGGGCCCGCTGCCCTCGGCCGGCTCGGCCTCCTGCAGCACGGTCACGCCGAAGTCCCGTGCGATGCCCGCGAGTCCGGAGGCGTAGCCCTGGCCGACGGCGCGGAACTTCCAGTCGCTCCCGTTGCGGTACAGCTCGCCGAACACCATTGCGGCCTCGGTCGAGGCGTCCTGGCCCAGGTCGTACCGGACCAGCTCGGCGCCGCCGTCCCGGTCGGCCAGCCGGATGTAGGCACCGCGGACCTGCCCGAAGTTCTGGCCGCGCGCCCTGGCCTCGTAGATGGCGACCGGAAAGACGATCTTCTCCACCCCGGCCGGGACCGCGGCGAGGTCGACCTGGATCTGCTCCTTGTCGCCCGCGCCACCCGAGAGGCCGCTGCCCGAGTGCCGGACCGAACCGTCCGGGCTGCTCAGGTTGTTGAAGAAGACGAAGTGCTGCTCCGAGAGGACCTTCCCGGAGCGGTCGCAGAGCAGCGCGCTGGCGTCCAGGTCGTACTCGGCACCCGTGGTGCCGGCCACCTGCCAACCGATCCCCACCAGGATGCCGGTGACACCCGGGGCTTGCCTGCTCAGCGACACGTTCCCACCCTTGACCAGGGTCGCGCCCATCGAGCTTCCTCCGCAGTTGTACTGACTTGCCGTGTTCCTCTGGCCACAACGCGGCGACGCGCCGAACGGTTCCCGTCCCGCGCCGGCCGTACGGCCGGCGGCCGGGCCCCCGTGCCGTCCGGCCCTCGAGGAGCGCCCGCAGCGGCACCCCACAGCACCGCCGCGCGCGGACGCCGCGCGCGGACGGGTCATCCGGCGCTGCCGTCCCGGCCCCGCCGCGCGTAGCGTGCAGACAGGGCCGGGTGAATCCGGCAGCGCCACAGCACCCGGTGGAGGAGCCATGACAGCCCCCAGCGAACGCCGTCCGATCGTGCTGGGCGTCGACGCCCTGGACCGGGGCCCGCTCACGGCGGCCTGGGCGGCCGACGAGGCCGCCCGCCGGCACTTGCCGCTGCGGCTGCTCCATGTCATCGCGCCGCGGTTCAGGGACCCGCGCGGCTACGACGAGTCGTTCCACGCGGAGCTCTGGCGCGCCGGCCACCAGCTGGTCGAGAAGGCCGCCTCCCTCGCTCTGGAGCGCCATCCTGAGCTGGAGGTCTCCACCGACGTCGTGGACGGGAACGCGGGCCATGTGCTAGTCCGGGAGTCGGCGCACGCCGAACTCGTCGTCCTCGGGTCGCGGCGCCTATCCCGGCTGGAGGAGATGCTCAGCGCCCACTCGGTGACCGTGCCGGTGAGCGCCCGGGCCGAATGCCCGGTGGCCGTGGTCCGCGAGGCGGAGCACGTCACCGAGGACCCGCCGTACGTGGTGGTCGGAGTGGACGGCAGCCCCTCCTCCGCCGCCGCGGTGGACTGGGCCTTCGGCCTCGCCGCGCGGCGCGGGGCCGCACTGCGGGCGCTGTGGGTCTGGCACCCGCTGCCGTTCCTCCCCGTCGACGAGGACGCCACCCTCCAGCGGCTGCGCGGGATGCTCTACGAGGCCACGTCCGGGCAGAGCGAGCGGTACCCGGAGGTCGAGCTCCTCCAAGAGGTGGTTCGCGGCCACCCGGTGGAGGAGCTGGGCAGGGCCTCCACCCACGCGCTCGCCCTGGTGGTCGGGCGGCGCGGGCACGGCGGCTTCACCGGCATGTGGCTCGGCTCCGTCCCGCACGGGCTGCTGCACCGCGCCCACTGCCCCGTGATCACCGTGCCGTCCCCGCCCCGGTGACCGCGCCGCCGCGCGCACCGCCCGTCCGGCCCGCCGGGGCGGCTGAGACGGACGCCGGCTCAGGCGCTGCTGCCGTAGCCGCCGCCTCCGGGGGTCTCCACCACCAGGACGTCGCCTGCCGCCAGCTCGACCGAGTCGCAGCCCGCCAGCCGCACGACGGTGCCGTCCGCGCGCTCCACCCGGTTGGCGCCGAGCGCACCGGGCGCCCCGCCAGCCAGCCCGTACGGCGGGATCCGGCGGTGGCCGGACACCACGCTCACCGTCATCGGCTCGCGGAACCTCAGCCGGCGCACCGCCCCGTCGCCACCGCGCCAGCGGCCCCCGCCGCCGGTGCCCGGCCGGACGGCGAACTCCTCCAGCAGCACCGGAAGCCGCCACTCCAGCACCTCGGGGTCGGTCAGCCGGGAATTGGTCATGTGGGTCTGCACCACCGAGGCCCCGTCGAAGCCCTCGCCCGCGCCGGAGCCGGACCCGACGGTCTCGTAGTACTGGTAACGCTCGTTGCCGAAGCTGACGTTGTTCATCGTGCCGGAGCCCTCGGCCTGCGCCCCGAGGGCCGCGCACAGGGCGCCGACCAGGGCCTGGGAGGTCTCGACGTTACCGGCTGCCACGGCGGCCGGGGGGCTCGGCGCCAGCATCGAGCCGGGCGGGACGATGATGCGCAGCGGCCGCAGGCAGCCGTCGTTGAGCGGGATGTCGTCGGCCACCAGGGTGCGGAAGACGTAGAGCACGGCGGCGGTGGCGACGGAGGAGGGGGCGTTGAGGTTGCTCTCCAGCTGCGCCGAGCTGCCGGTGAAGTCCACGGTGGCGCACCGCTGCCTGCGGTCCACGCTGACCCGGACGAGGATCACCGCGCCGGAGTCGGTCTCGTATCGGCAGGAGCCGTCGCGGAGCCGGTCGATCACCCGCCGCACGGCCTCCTCGGCGTTGTCCTGGACGTGCCGCATGTACGCCTGCACCACGTCGAGGCCGAAGTGGTCGATCATCGCGCCCAGTTCCTCGACTCCCTTGCGGTTGGCGGCGATCTGGGCGCGCAGGTCGGCGAGGTTGCCGGCGGGGTTGCGGGACGGGTACGGCGCCCCGGTGAGCAGGCGCAGCGTCTCGGCCTCGCGCAGCCGCCCGGCCTCGACCAGCGGCCAGTTGTCGAAGAGCACGCCCTCCTCCTCGATCCGGCGGCTGTCGGCGGGCATCGAGCCGGGGGTGAGGCCGCCGATCTCGGCGTGGTGGCCGCGCGAGGCGACGAAGAACAGGATCCGCTCGGCCACCTGGTCGAAGACGGGCGTCACCACGGTGATGTCGGGCAGGTGGGTGCCACCGTGGTAGGGGTCGTTGACGGCGTAGGCGTCGCCGGGCCGCATCGAGGGCCCGCGCCGACGGATCACCTCCTTGACGGCGGTGCCCATCGAGCCCAGGTGGACGGGGATGTGCGGGGCGTTGGCGACCAGGTTGCCGTCCGGGTCGAAGAGGGCGCAGGAGAAGTCCAGCCGTTCCTTGATGTTGACCGACTGCGCGGTGGACTCCAGCCGCACGCCCATCTGCCGGGCGACGGACATGAAGAGGTTGTTGAAGATCTCCAGCAGGACCGGGTCGGCCTCGGCACCGGCGGCGGCTCCCGGCGGGGCGGTCACCCGTTCCAGCAGCAGGTGGCCGAGTTCGCCGACCGTCGCCCGCCAGCCCTCGTCCACCACCGTGGTGGCGCCGGCCTCGGTGACGACCGCCGGTCCGGTGACCGCGGCGCCCGGTCGCAGCGCCTGCCTCCGGTACAGCCCGGCCGGGTGCCACGCGCCGTCCCGGTAGAGCCGCACCTCGCCCGGTGGCTCGGCCCCGCCGCCTTCCGCCGCGCCGAGCGGGGTCAGATCGGGCTGCCGGGTGAGCCCGGTCGCCTCCACCGACAGCGCCTCGACAGTGATCTGACGATCCATCAGGAACGAGTACAGCTGCTGGTGACTCCGCTCGAAGGCCGCGGTCATGGTGTCCGGGTCCGCGAGGTCCACTGGGACGACGGTGTCGGTGCCGTCATAGCGCAGCTGCGCCCGACGGACGATCCGGATGCGGTCCTCGGGTACGTCCTCGGCCAGCAGTTCGGTGCGGGCCGAGGACGCCAACTCCTCGACGACGCGGTGGATCCGGTCCATCGAGGCGCTCTCCAGCGGGGCCTCCACCGACTGCTCGCGCATCACCGTGGTGTCCGCCAGCCCCATGCCGAGCGCGGAGAGCACCCCGGCCATCGGCGGCACCAGGACGGTCCGGATGCCCAGCGCGTCGGCGACCGCGCAGGCGTGCTGGCCGCCGGCGCCGCCGAAGGTGGTCAGCGCGTAGCGGGTGACGTCGTGGCCCTGCTGCACCGACACCCGCTTGACCGCGTTGGCGATGTTGTCCACGGCGATCCGCAGGAAGCCCTCCGCCACCTGCTCGGGCGAGCGGTCGTCCCCGGTCCTGGCCCTGATCTCCTCGCCGAGTCCGGCGAACGCCCGTCGGACGGTGACCAGGTCGAGCGGCTGGTCGCCGTCCGGTCCGAAGACCTGCGGGAAGTGGGCGGCCTGGATCCGGCCGAGCATCAGGTTGGCGTCGGTCACGGTGAGCGGCCCGCCGCCCCGGTAGCAGGCGGGGCCCGGATCCGCGCCGGCGGAGTCGGGGCCGACCCGGTAGCGGCTGCCGTCGAAGTGCAGTACCGAGCCGCCGCCCGCCGCCACGGTGTGGATCGCCAGCATCGGCGCCCGCAGCCGTACTCCGGCCACCTGGGTGGTGAACACCCGCTCGTAGCGGCCCGCGTAGTGCGACACGTCGGTGGAGGTGCCGCCCATGTCGAAGCCGATCACCCGGTCGTACCCGGCCAGTCGGGACAGCCTCGCCATACCGACGATGCCGCCGGCCGGTCCGGACAGGATCGCGTCCTTGCCCCGGAAGTGCCCGGCCTCGGCCAGTCCGCCGTTGGACTGCATGAACATCAGCCGTACGCCGGCGAGTTCGCCGGCCACCTGCTCCACGTAGCGGCGCAGAACCGGCGAGAGGTAGGCGTCGACGACGGTGGTGTCCCCGCGCGGCACCAGCCGCATCAGCGGGCTGACCTCACTGGACAGCGACACCTGCGGAAAGCCGGTGGCGCGGGCGAGTTCGCCGATCAGCCGCTCGTGCGCCGGGTGCAGGTGGCTGTGCAGGCAGGCCACCGCGACCGCCCGAACGCCCTGCCGGTACGCCTCGCGCAGCTGCTCGGCGAGGGCGTCGAGGTCGGGTTCGCGAAGCACCGTGCCGTCGGCGGTGATCCGCTCGTCCACCTCGATCACCCGCTCGTACAGCAGCGAGGGGAGGACGATCTCGCGGGCGAAGATGTCCGGGCGGTTCTGGTAGCCGATCCGCAGTGCGTCCCCGAACCCGCGGGTGATCACCAGCGCCGTCCGCTCCCCGGTGCGCTCCAGCAGGGCGTTGGTGGCGACCGTCGTCCCCATCCGCACCGCGTCGATGTGCACGCCGTCGAGCGGCTGGTCCGGCGCGAGGCCGAGCAGCGCCCGGATGCCCGCCACCGCGGGGTCGCGGTAGCGGCGGTCCTGGGAGAGCAGTTTGTGCGTGACGAGGCGGCCGTCCGGGCGCAGCGCGACGACGTCGGTGAACGTTCCGCCGCGGTCCACCCAGAACTGCCAGCCCGGTCCTGCCACAGCCGCCTCCGACAAGGGAACCCGTGGATACCGCGGCTTCGAGTATCCGGCCCGGCCGGGCGGGGCCGCAAAAGGACATGCTTGGCGTATCCGTGCGGAGGGCGGAGGTGGCCGTGGCGCCGGTGACGTTCGGGGCCGGTCGTGAGACGGTTCCCGGGGAGCGGCGGGTGGCGCTGGTCCCGGGGTCGGTCGGGCCCGCCGCTGGAGCCCCGGTGACCGCCTCCGCCGCTTTCGCCCGCAGCGTCCTGGCGTTGCTGGACCACCTGCTTCCGCACGGCCTGCTGCCGGCCGGCCCGGCCGACCCCGCCCTGGCCCATCCCTGGTGGTGAGCCATGCGGGTGAACTGCACAGCGAGGCCGTCCGGCGGCTGCTCCTCCAGGCCACCACCGCCGCGGGCCTGCCCTGACGGCCGGCCGAGTACGGCTACGGCCGCACGGCGAACAGGGCGGCGTGCCTGGCCAGTGCCAGCGCGTGGCTCGCGCAGCGCTCGAAGTAGCCGCTCAGCAGTACCGCGTCCACCACGTCCGTCCGCTCAAGCGGCTGTTCGAAGGACAGCAGCTGCCCGTACAGCAGGCGCTGGCGCTGGCCGATCTCGTTGAGACCGGTGTGCAGGTCGGCGATGATCTCGGGTTCCGCGTTCTGCAGCGCGTCGGCGGCCTTGGCGACCATCTCCAGGGCGAGCGAACTCATCCCGCCGAGCGGCTGCCGTGCGGGTTCCGGCAGCGGGCCCCTGGTGCGCCGGACCCAGGCGATCTCGCCGACCCGGCGGATGGCCTCGGCCAGTTGCTGCACCTCGGCACCGACATGGGTGTCCGCGACGACCGACCGCACGTCCCCCGGTGTGGTCCCGTGCCCCGCCAGCAGCAGTGCGGCATCGTCCTCGATCAGGTCGTCGAGCGGCTGCAGTGCCGCCTCGGCGGCCGCCAGTTCCTGGTCCGCTGCGGCGGCCACCGTTTCGAGCGCCACGTGCGACGCCCGGCTCAGGGCCGTCTCCGCCAGCCGGACCATTGCGACCAGGCGCTCGACCAGCGCCGCGTAGGTGTGCGCCATCCCTACGGCTCTCCCTCCTCGGACGCTCCGGGCCGCTGCCTGGTGAACACGTCCTGGCCGACCGTGGTCGCCTCCCAGACGTCGGCCGGACCCGACGGCCGGGTCAGCAGCCAGGTGGCGAAGATCCGCTCCTCGCGCTCGAAGTACTGGCCGCTCCAGCTGGTCACGGAGTCCGGATCGC
This sequence comes from Kitasatospora cystarginea, assembly GCF_039533515.1. Lineage (NCBI taxonomy): Bacteria > Bacillati > Actinomycetota > Actinomycetes > Kitasatosporales > Streptomycetaceae > Kitasatospora > Kitasatospora cystarginea. Next base: position 66,308 of record NZ_BAAATR010000038.1, read on the forward strand.
GCTGCCGGTTGTGCCAGGCGACCGTCCAGCCGACCGCCGCTCCGCGCCCAGGCTGCGTGGACAGCTGATAGCGCCCGGTGACCTCGTACTGCCCGGCCACCTGGCCGGTGCCCGAGGTGTAGGTGCCGCTGATGCCACCCGACGGGTCCGCCGTGAGGTGCATGTGCGAGCCGAACTCGTTGTACCAGTCTCCGGTGATGCTCATCGGTCGCCTCCCTCCGTCAGGGCGCAGCTTCCCCACCATGGTCGGTCTCTCCCGCAGCCTTCGCACCGCAGAGAGCGGCGGGCGGGCGGTGCGGCGGAGGGTGGGTGGGCGTGGGACCCGGCCTTCGACGGAGGAAGCTCCGAGGTCTGCCGTGTCGGCGGCGCACCGGATGGCGGCCCGGCGCTTACCAGGGCACGAGCTGGGCCCCGGGGCAGCCGATGAAGAGCCGCCGTCCCGCATCGCCGTCCCGGTGCTGGCGTCGTTCCGGGGGAAGTTCCAGTTCTACGTTCAGAACCAGCCGACCGGACCGGCCGGGCCCGGACCCTCGCCGCGCGCGGTCCGGGTCCGGCCGCGCGCGTCCGGCGAGCACCGGCCGTTCAGGTCCATCCGGGGGCCGGAGGCTGCGGCCAGGCCGGCGGGTCCGGCAGCGGCTGGTCGGCGCCGAGCCGGGTGCCGGGGGTACGGCCGCTGAGCCAGCCGAGGACGGCGTGGCCGGGGCCCGTCACGGTGGGGCCGCTCCCGGAGAGCTGCCAGGACCGGCCGAGGTCGACGGCCTCGACCCGGGCGAGCGGGAAGTCGCCTGCGGCCAGTGCGGCGAGGGTGTCGTCGAGGGCCCATGCCACGTAGTCGCCTGACCAGTCGGCCGTCCCGTAGCCGGTGTTCAGGTCTATGTGGTGGGTTTCCAGTTCGCGTCGGCAGCGGTGCAGGGTGTACCAGGCCGGGTGCCGCCAGCCGGCCAGGGCGGTGACCGGGGTGTCCCAGCGTCCGGCGGGCATCTCGGCGACGGCTGAGGCCAGTTGCTCAAGCCGGCCGCGCAGATCGGCCGCGAGTTCGGCGGCGGGACGGCCGGAGCCCTCCTGGACGGCCCGGGCCAGCGCCGCGGCGTCGGCCCGCGGCCCGGGCTCGAGACCGGTGCGGGCCACCGCGAGCAGCCACAGGTAGGCGTCGACACTGCGGGCCACATGGGTGACGACGTGACCGCGGCTCCAGCCGGGCAGGGCCGAGGGCGCCCGCACGTCCTCGTCGGTCAGGCCCGCGAGGGCGGCGGTGAACCGCGCGCCGGATCGGGCGACGTCCTCGATAATGCTCAGCACGTCCGTACCGTAACACCGCCCAGCAGCAAGGGGTTTGGGCGCCCGGCCGGTGCCGTTGCCGGTGGGCTCAGCCGCCGACGAGCAGGCCCCCGACCACGGCGATGCCGGCCGCGATGGCGCGCACGGGAACGTTGCCGAACCCCAGGACCAGCTGCGCCGGCGTCCGCACGGGCTCCGAGCGGCACTGGGTCATCCCGTACAGGCCGACGGACCGGGCCCGGGCCGCGGTGATGACGCTCTGTTCGTCAACGGCCGCGCCCAGGGTCACGACCGCGTGGAAGCCCGCCGCCAAGCCGGTCAGCCGAACTCCGGGGGCGTGTTCGGCGAGCGCCTCCACCAGGGCGGTGCGCCGCGCCGCGTAGCCGGTCCGCATCCGGCGCAGATGCCGGTCGAAGCGGCCGGACTCGATCAGCCGGGCGAGGGCGAGCTGGTCGAGGGTGGGCGAGCCGCGGTCGCTCAGCTGCTTGTTCTCCACGATCTGCGCAAGGAGTGCGGGCGGACAGAGCATCCAGCCGATGCGCAGTGCGGGCGCCAGTGACTTGCTGACGGTGCCGATCGAGATGACGCGGTCGGCAGCGAGGCCCTGCAGTGCGCCCACCGGCTCGCGGTCGTAGCGGAATTCGGCGTCGTAGTCGTCCTCGATCACGACCGCGTCCCGGCGCCGGGCCCACTCGATCAGCGCGAGCCGCCGCTCGGGGGCCAGGGCCACCCCGGTCGGCCACTGGTGGGCCGGGGTCACCACGACGGCGCGGGCGTCGGTCGCGTCCAGTGCGCGCAGGTCGATGCCGTGCCCGTCGACCGGTACGGGGACCGCCGACAGGCCCGCCCCGGCGGCGGCCGCGGCGACGGTGGCGGGCGTGCCGGGATCCTCGTAGGCCACCGTGCGGACACCGGACCGGGCCAGGGCGCGCAGGGCCAGGCCGAGTCCCTGGGCGTAGCCGGAGCAGATCACCGTCCGTTCCGGGTCGGCCGCGGCGGAGCGCACCCGGCGCAGGTAGCCGGCCACCACCTCGCGCAGCTCCGCGTGGCCGCGCGGGTCGCCGTAGTCGAAGTCCACCGTCGGCATCCGGCGCGCCGCCTCGCGCGTGGCCCACAGCCAGTCGGCGATCGGAAACGCGTTCAAATCCGGTACGCCCCAGCGGAAGTCGGCCAGCAGACGGGGCGCGGGAACGGACGGCGGCGCGGACGACGGCGGTACCACCGCGCCGGCCGCCACCCGGGTCGCGGAACCGGTACGGGTCACCAGGTAGCCCTCGGCACGGAGTTGCGCGTAGCAGTCCTGCACCAGACCTCGTGACACGCCGAGCCGCCGGGCGAGTTCGCGGGAGGACGGCAGCCGTTCCCCGACCTGGATCCGGCCGGTCCGGATCGCCTCCCGCAGCCGGTTTTCGAGCTGCGAGCGCAGCGGCACACCGCTGCCCCGGTCGATGACCAGCAGCAGATCGGGTGACAGACCGGACCACTCCAACGGCATGGAATTGGAGCTTACCGGTGGTCCGCTCGGCCGTTAGCGTCCTCGCGTGACCACTTCGCTCAACTCCTCCGCCCTGAGCTCCGGTTCACGGCCGCCGCTGGTGACCAGGGCGCTGCTGCTGCGGTTCGTGTCGATGATCGGGGCCTCGGCCAGCTTCTACCTGCTGCTGCCGGTCGTTCCGCACTACGCCGATGCGTCGTCCGGCGGCGGTGCCGCGGGACTGGCCACCGGCGCTCTGATGCTGGCGACAGTCGCGGGTGAGCTGGCCGCGCCGCGCCTGATCGCCCGCTTCGGCTACCGCATCGCGTTGGCGACGGGGCTGGTCCTACTCGGCGCGCCCGCGCTGGTGCTGATCGCCGCCACCGGTACCGGGTTGATCGTCGCCGTCTGTCTGCTCCGGGGGCTGGGCTTCGCGTTCACGGTCGTCGCGGGCGGTGCGCTGACGGCGTCGCTGATCCCGGCCGGGCGGCGCGGCGAGGGGCTGGCGCTGGTCGGCATCGTGTCCGGGGTGCCGTCGCTGGTGGGTCTGCCGCTGGGGATGTGGCTGGCCGCGCACGTGGGGAACGGGCCGGTATTCACGGCCGCGGCCGTGGCCGCGCTGGCCGCGATCCCCTCGGTCCCCGGACTGCCCGACCGGGAGCGGACTTGCGGGCGGTCGGCGGGCGTGGTGGCCGGGTTCCGCTCGCCGGCTCTGCTGCGGCCCGCCGTCGTCTTCGCGGCTACCGCACTGGCAGCCGGGATCATCGTGACCTTCCTGCCGCTCGCCGTACCCAGGTCGTCCACCGCTCTGGTCGCCGCGGCCCTGTTCGTCCAGCCCGCGGCCGCGACCGTGGCCCGCTGGCTGGCCGGCCGGCACGGCGACCGGCACGGCCCGGCCGGGCTGGTCCTGCCGGGCCTGCTCGTCTCGGCCGCCGGCACGCTCCTGACGGCGCTGACCGGCAGCCCCGTCGCCGTTGTCGCCGGCGTGGCACTGTTCGGCCTCGGCTTCGGCGTCTCCCAGAACGCCACCCTGACGCTGATGTACGCACGGGTCCCCGCCGCCGAGTACGGCATCGTCTCCGCCCTGTGGAACTTCGCCTACGACGCGGGCATGGGTGTCGGCGCCCTCGCCTTCGGTGCGGCCGCCGGGCGGACCGGTTACCCGGCGGCCTTCGCCCTCACCGCCGTGCTGATGCTCACCGCGCTGGCCCCGGCCCGGCGCGACCGCGCGGCGGCCAGCTCCCCGGGGTCCCCCGGCTGACCGGCGGGCAACGCGGGAGTGACAGCCATCCGACTGGCAGTCAGCGCCCTTGTCCCGCCGGGATCGACCGCCGCTTCCGGTGCAGCACCGCTGCCACCGCCGCGGCCACGACCACGACCGCGGCCACGGTGCCGCCGATGACGGCACCGCTGCCGCCGGAGTGCGAACTCGTGGGCGCCGCCGCCTCCGGCGCCGCGCTGCTCCGGGCGGGCGCGGGAGCGGTCGACGGGGCGGTGACCGACGGCGCGGCGGCCGACGGGGCCGGCCCCTCCGGTACGGCGGTCACGTCGGCCTCGGCCTCACCGTGGCCGAGATCGGGGAAGGCGGATTCCACGGTGACCTTCCAGTGGCCCGGGGGCAGCGCCTCGGCGGTGGTGTAGGCGGCCTGCACGCCGGCGACCGGGACCAGCTGCCACGGGCCGACCGTGCGGCCGTCCGCGGCGACCGCACTGAGGGTCCCGGTGACCGGCTGGTCCACAGGGTCGTTGTCGTCGTCGTAGCTCGCGATGGCGCGGGTGTGCCCGTCGCCCTGGGCCGTGATCGCGAAGTGGATGCTGTCGCCGTGCGCGGCCGCCGGGAGGGCCGACCCGAGCACGGCGAGCCCGGCGAGCGCCAGGGCGGCGGGCAGAGAGGAACGACGCATCGGTGGACTCCTGAAAAGAGGGGGGAGGTGGGGCGGGAGAGGACTCCCGCCCCACCTCCGGGGGGAATGCCGGCCTGGGGGTGTCAGGAAGCCGGCTGGATGGTCCAGTTCTGGTACGCCTGCTGGTTCGGCTGCTGCAGCTCGAGCAGCCAACCGCCGTAGTACCAGCGGTTGCTGGCCCCGAGCACCAGCGAGGAGCCCTTGGGGGTGAGGGTGTACCCGCTGCCGGCGGCGGTCAGCTTCCAGTCCTGCGAGTCCTTGTTCCCGCACGGCTGCTGGAACACGAACTGGCCCTGCGCGAGGTCGCCTCCGACCTGGAGGCACTTGCCGGACAGCACGCTCTTGACCCGGACGTTGCCGTCGCCCGCGTCGTCGAACAGCCACTGCTGGTTCTGGTAGCCGGTGCGCTGGTAGGCGATCAGCACGTCACCGTCGTTGCTCGAACCGCCCCACATGTCGGCCACCTGGCCGGTGAGGCTGTTGGACATCAGGTACGGCGTGCCGGGCTTGGTCGGACCGGTCGGGTTCGTCTTGGCGATCGTGTGGAACGAGGCCGCACGACCGGGCTGCGAGGTGCTGCCGCTCTGGTCGCGGACCGCCACTGCCACCTGGTAGTCGGTGTCCGGCTGCAGCGAGACCAGCCGCACCACGGTCGACGTCACGGTGCCGATCGCGCGCCCGTTCAGCCGGATCTCGTACCCGGCGGCGGAGTCGGCCTTCGGCCAGGAGAGGACCGCGGAGTTCTGGGTGACCTGGCTGACCGTCACGTTCGGCGCCTTGCCCGGTCCCTTGCTCGAGGTCGGGCTCGGGCTCGGGGTCGATGTCGGCGACGGATTGGGGTTGGGGTTGGGGTTGGTGCCGTTGTCGGCCATCAGGAAGCGGTTGTTGGCCACGTTCCAGTGCGAGGACAGGTAGCTGCCCGGCTTGGGGTTGGTGTTGAAGTAGTTGTCCTTGGTGCAGTCCAGCCGGTCCTGCTGGTTCTGGTCCGGGCAGACCGTCCGCATCTTCGGGTAGTACGGGGCGTCCGAGTAGCACATCAGGTCCCAGTCGACCGTGCAGTGCCCGGCCTTGCTGGAGTCCGGCGCGCTGTTGTTCACCGCACCGAGGTTGTGGCCCAGTTCGTGCGCGGCGACATGGCCGCTCCAGCAGCCCGAGTCGCTCCGGCCGTAGGAGGGGCCGAAGTTGCTCAGGTTGTCCTGACTGGGGCGCTCGTCGCCCGCGAAGGTGCCGATGCCGCAGTACACCTGGGCGTCGGCGAACATCATGTACTTGCGGTCCTTGTGGTTGAAGCCCTTGGCCGCCAGCGCGTCGTTGGTCGCGCCGAACTCCTTCATCGCCGAGTCGGGCAGCTCGACGTCGAGCACGTTGGCGCTGCAGTCGGCGTCGGTGACGAACCGGACGTGGCGGGTGCCCCCGGTCTGCTGGGCACTGGCGTTGTAGATGACGTCGACGTCCGCGGCCCACTTCTTGAAGGAGGCCAGGTACTGGGCGTACCGGTCCTCGCCGGAGCCGTGCACGTACAGCACCTGGACCCGGTTGCCGCTGCTGCCGTCACCGTCGCAGACCACCGTGGAGCCGCCGGCGGCGGCCTTGCCCGGGCTCGCCGAAGCCGGCGCGGCAGAGGCCAGCGTGGCACCGGTCTGGGCGTTCAGCACCGGCGGCGCGCCCTTCAACAGGTCGTCGGCCGCGGGTGCCTGGGAGTCGCCGTGCAGGTCCGGGTTGGGTGCCACCGCCGCCACGGCGGGGGCGACCGTCTTGTGGATGTCCACGTCCTTGGGGGCCGTGTCCGGACCGTGGGTGCACAGATCGGCGGCGGAGGTGCGGAACACACCCGCGCACTTGTCGTCCTTGGTCGCGACGGTCAGCCCCGTGTAGACCATGCCGCGCGCCGGATCGCTCTTCGGTACCGAGCCCAGCGGGGCCGGCGCCTCCTTGTGCTGCGGCGCCGCCGCGGGGGACGGCGGCGAGTCGTCACCCGCGGCGACCTGGGCCACCTGCGCCGTGGCGGCCGTGTGCGCGTCCTGACCGCTCGTGGCCACGTTGAGCCCGACGGCGGTGGCGATCACGCCCGCCGTCACGGCCACTGCCGTGATCACAAGCGGGCGACGGTTCCGCCGCCGGTGTGACGCTCTGTTCCGTGCCATGTAACCCTCCCTGTCGGCATGAGGGGTTCGCTGCCGACGTATTGGGAGAGCAGGGGCCTCGGCTCGGATAACAGAAAATCGGCCAAAATTTTTTTCAGCTGATCCAGCCCGGCCTGAAGAGCCCCGCAGGCCGGCTTCGTTCGTGTCCGGCCGAGGTGGGCCGACCGGTTCGGACGGGCTGCGCGGGCAGGGTGGCATCCGCTCCGGGTGGCGGCGCCGCACGGGGCCGTGCGGTCAGCACGGGACGACGAGGAGCAGGGCGAGGACGGCGCCGACCGCTGTCACCGAGCTGCGGACGGCCGTCACGGCGCAGCCGTCCCCCCTCAGGACACGCCACCCACCCCTCGCCGCATCCGGCCCGCCGGCGAGCGGAGTTGAGGTCCGCTCACTCGGCCTTGCCGAAGTCGCCGATCTCCTCGGCCTCCTGGGCGGTGAGTTCGCGCGGGACCTCGCCCCGCGCGAGCTTCGCGCTCTGCACGCGGTGGCGGATGTCGTCGACGATCTCGGGGTTCGCCAGGGTGCTGATGTCGCCCACGTCGGCGAAGTTGGAGATACCGGCGATGACCCTGCGCATGATCTTGCCCGAGCGGGTCTTGGGCATGTCCGGCACGATCCACACGTGGGCGGGCCGGGCGAGCTTGCCGATCTCCCGTTCAATGGCCGCGGTGACCTTCTGCCCGCTCTCCGGGCTCGGGCTCAGCCCCGGCTTCAGCGCGACGTACATCTCGACCACGCGGCCGCGCACCTCGTCGACCGCCGGCACCGCCGCCGCCTCGGCCACCTCCTCGACGGTGAGGGCCGCCGACTCCAGCTCCTTGGTACCGAGCCGGTGGCCGGCCACGTTGATCACGTCGTCGATCCGCCCGAGGATCCTGAAGTACCCGTCACTCGCCTGCACGGCGCCGTCACCGCACAGGAACGGCCAGTCGTGCCAGTCCTTGCTCCCGGGGTCGCGGCAGTACCTGCCGTAGTAGACGTCGACAAAGCGCTCGGGCTGTCCCCAGATCGTCTGCAGCACGCCGGGCCAGGGATTGCGGATGCAGATGTTGCCCGCCCGGCCGCTGCCGGCCTCGACCACCGCACCGTCCTCGTCGTAGATCACCGGGAGGATGCCGAGTGCCCCGGGCCCGCAGCTGCCTGGCTTCATCGGCTGCAGGGCGGGCAGGGTGGTGCCGAGGATGCCGCCGGTCTCGGTCATCCACCAGGTGTCCACGATCACCGCCTGCCCCTTTCCGACCTCGTCGTGGTACCAGCGCCAGACCTCGGGCTCGATCGGCTCGCCCACGGTGGTCATCAGCTTGAACCGGTGGTGGTACCTGGCCGGCTCGTGCGGGCCGAGCTTGCGCAGCATCCGGATGGTGGTGGGCGCGGTCTGGAAGATGTCCACCCCCAGCCGCTCGGCGATCCGCCAGCAGCGGCCCGCGTCGGGGTGGGTCGGCATGCCCTCGTACAGCACGCTGGTGGTGCCGAGCGCCAGCGGCCCGTAGACGATGTACGAGTGGCCGGTGATCCAGCCGATGTCGGCGGCGCACCAGTAGGTGTCCTCGGGGTGGATGTCCAGGTGGTACCTGGCGGTGCCCGCCGCATAGGCGAGGTAGCCGCCGGTGGAGTGCTGGCAGCCCTTGGGGCGGCCGGTGGTCCCGCTGGTGTACATCAGGAAGAGCGGCGCCTCGGCGGGCATGGACACCGGCGGCACGCTCCGGCCGCGGTAGCCGCCCAGGAGGTCGTCCACGAAGAAGTCGCGGCCCAGGACCATGGGGGTCCGCGAGGCGTACCGCCCCGGGTGCCGCCGCCACACCAGGACCTTCTCGATCTCCCGGCCGTTCCTGCGGGCGGCCTCCACCGCCTCGTCGGCCTTGGCCTTGTGGTCGACCAGCGAGCCGCCCCGGTAGTAGCCGTCCACCGTCACCAGGACCCGGCTGGCCGAGTCGGCGATCCGATCGCCGCAGGCGGCGCCGCTGAACCCGCCGAACACCTCGGAGTGGATCACGCCCAGCCTGGCGCAGGCCAGCATCGCCACCGGCAGCTCGGGGACCATCGGCAGGTGGAAGGTGACCCGGTCACCGGCCTCCAGCCCGCAGAACTCACGCAGCAGCGCGGCGAATTCGTTGACCCGCCGGTACAGCTCCTGGTAGGTGATCGTCTCGGTGGCCTGGTCCTCCGGCTCGGGCACCCAGATCAGGGCGGCCTTGTTCCGGCCGGTGGGCAGATGCCGGTCGACGCAGTTGTAGCAGGCGTTCAGCCTGCCGCCGGTGAACCACTTCCAGAACGGCGCATTCCCGGCGTCCAGGACCGTGTGCCAGCGGGTGTCCCAGCTGAGCAGGTCGGCGTACTCGTTGAAGCAGTCGGGGAAGTGCTCCTCACCGAACCGTTCGAGGATCCCGGGGTCGGCGGCGTTCGCCTGGGCGACGAAGGCGGCCGGTGGCCGGTACGTGCGCTCCTCGCGCCAGTGGACCGCGATCTGTGCCTCGGAGAGCTGGGCCCCTGTCTCCGGCGCCATGGCAATCGACCTCCCGCCGCGGCACTCCCACCGCACCGGGCCGGGCGACGGGCCGGAGAGCCTCCGCTGCCGCACCGTGTTCGCGGGATCAAGGATATCGCCGGGAGGTGCCGCCGGGCCGACCTGCGGGCGATGCCCAGGCGGGCCGGCGCCCCGCGTCAGACCGGTCGGCGCCCCGTGTCATCGGGCAGGCCCAGCCCGAGCCGGACGGCGCGTTCGACCGGCGAGTACGCGCCGTCGCTCCGGTCGAGCTCGAGCAGCCCGGTCGGCACCAGCGGCGGCTGGGCGATGAACCTGGGGCGGGTACCGCGGTTGGGCTGCGCGGCGTGGATCAGGAACGGGTGGCACAGGTAGACGTCGCCGGCCCGGCCGGTGGCGAGGGCGGTCGGCCGGTCGGGGGCGTCGAGCCTGCCCGTGGTGTCCATCTCCGTGCAGAGGCCGAAGAGGTCGGCACCGCGCTCACCGGCGGGCTCCAGGAACGGCGGGACGTCCAGATGCGAGCCGACCTTGATCCGGGTCGGCCCGTGGTCGGCGTCGACGTCGGAGAACAGGAACAGCATCAGCAACGCCCGGCCGCGGGAGCGGAGGTTGAGCCAGTACCCGCTCTCACCCTCGGGGGTGTAGCTGGCGTCCATGTGCCACCCGGTGTCACCGGGATCGTCGGGGTGGGGGAACCGGATCGGGAAGGTGCCGAGGCCGACGCGCGGCACCCACCGGCCCGCACCGACCAGTTGGTCGAAGGCGGCATGCAGGCGCGGGGTCGTGGCCGCCCGCTGGAACGGCTCCTCGGCGTAGCCGTCGAGCCTGACGACCGGCTCGGTCCACGTTCCGGGGTCGTCCGGGTCGAGCCCCGTCTCACGCCACAGGAACGCCCGGCACTCCTCGGCCAACGGGCGCGGAAACGCCTCTTCGAGATGGACGAACCCGTCGGTGACGAACCGTTCGATCTGTTCTGCTGTCAGCACTTCCTGCACGCCCGCGATTCTCGGCCGCGGTTGCGCAGGTGGGCAACCGAGTTGTTCGGCCGGTCGGTCTCACACCGGGCGCGGACCGCGCCTCGCGGCTGCGATCCGCTGCCGGGCGGCCTCGTACAGCACCGCGGTGCCGGCGTTGGCGGCGTTCAGCGAGCTCGCCGCGCCGGTCATCGGGATGCTCACCGTGTGGTCGCACAACTCGCGCCAGGCGTTGCTGAGTCCACTGGTCTCATTGCCGACCAGCAGCAGCACCGGCTGGGTGAAGTCGAAGTCGAAGACGTCGCAGTCGCCGTGCTCGTCCGTCCCCACCAGCGTCACCCCGCGCCCCGAGGCCCGCTGACCGGCCACCCAGTCCGCCACCTCACGGGGCGCGGGCACCCGGACCGCGGGCAGGGCGAACAGCGAACCGGTGCTGGCGCGCACCGACTTGGAGTCGTAGACGTCGGCGGCGTGCCCGGCCACGATCACGCCGTGCGCGCCGAACGCGTCGGCCGAGCGGATGATGCTCCCGATGTTCCCCGGACTGGTCGGCCGGTCGAACAGCACCCCGAGGAAGTCGTCCCCCACCGGGATCCGGTCGAGGTCGTCGGCGGGCATCCCCACCACGGCGATCACCTCGGGCGCGGACTCGTTCTTCTCGCCGAGTTCGGCCAGCAGCGCCGGGGCCATTGCGATCTGCTCGGTCCGCACCGTCCGCAGCAGCTCCTGACCCCAGCGCGAGAGGTTCCGGCTCCCGTCGAAGATCAGTGCGCGCACCGGCCAGCCGTGCTCCACCGCCAGCGAGATCGGCCGCACGCCCTGCACCAGGAACTCCCCCGCCCGCTGCCGCTTGTTGCGGTTGGTGAGCAGCGCCTGCCACTGCTGGAACCGCGCGTTGCGTGAGGTGATCCGCTGGACCGCTGGCACCTTGCCTCCGGGGCGTGAGTGTGTTTGCCGGACCGTCAGAGTTTCTACCGGTGTCCGCCGCAGACTACCGGTCGGGCTGGCGCGAGACGACGGCCGATGTCCAAGTGATCGTCCGTCAGTGACGTACCCGACCAGGCTGTTTGGCGTGTGCCACCCTCATCGTGCCTGCCGACGAGACGCGTTGCCCAGCTCGTCGCGCACGTACTGCCGCACTCCGGCGCGGGGCAACCCCGTCACGGGCGCACAGATCCGCCCCGGCAGTCGACCGGTGAGCCCCGGACGCGAGCGGCACGGCGGGCGTCGCCACCGGGCGCGATCATCAAGAAGGATCCACAAGGAAGCCGTGTAGATCCAGTGAATTTTTGCCAGATCAACGACTGGCTAGCCGGACACCGGAGCCCGTCACCCTAAGATCCGCCACCCCTCCGGCGCGCCGGCGACAGCACCCGGAGCGGCGCACGACGGGACACCCCGACGGGATCTCGCCGCAGGTCAGGCCATGCCGGCACGGGGACGGCCACGCTCGCCGGAAGCGCCCCGAACACCTCCGCAACACCCAGATGGCACCCACCAGCCATCAAAATTCCTAAGCATGGAAGGCGAAAGCGATCAGATGCTTTCGATTTGCAGGGAGATCGGCGAGCATGTCAGCATAATCACAGGGATCGGGATTGATCCCGTGGAGCGATCGAGAACGGAAGTAGTCAAGTCCCATGTCGCACGGCGCGCGTGTCATCGTCGGAGTGAGTGGCTCGTTGAACAGTCTGACCGCACTGCACCGCGCGGTCGGCGAGGCCCGCGCCCAGCAGGCGGTGCTGGTTCCCGTGCTGGCCTGGACGCCCGTGGGCGGCGAGCTCAGCTATCGCGCCCACCCCTGCCCGCCGCTGCTGCGCGCCTGGGAGACGGCCGCCAGGGCGCGGCTGGAGCGCGCCTTCGAGGAGGCGTTCGGCGGGTTCCCCGTCGGCGTCGAGGTCGAGCCGCTGGTGATCCGCGGTGACGCCGGACCGGCCCTGGTCCACGTCGCGGACCGGCCGGGTGACCTGCTGGTCATCAGCACCGGACGCCAGGGCAGCCTGCAGCGTTTCCTCCACGGCTCGGTGGGTCGCTACTGCCTGGCCCACGCCCGCTGCCCCGTCGTCGCCGTTCCGCCGTCCGCCCTCTACACGGACCTGCGGCAGATCTCCCGGGCGGTCGACCTCCGCGAGCTCTCGCACGCCGCCTGAACGCCTTTTGACCGCACCCCGCCCGGCCTCCGGGCGGGGTGCGGTCGTACGGTCAGCAGTCCGGGAAGTCGAAGGTGTAGCCCTGCTGGACCAGCCACGGGAGCAGCTGGGCCAGCGCGGCCACCGTCTGGCTGCGGTCGCCGCCGCCGTCGTGCATCAGGATGATGCCGCCCGGGTGCAGCTCGCGCTGCGCGGTGGCGACGATCTCCGGCACGCCGGGCTTCGCCCAGTCGCGGGTGTCAACCGTCCAGCCGAGCGGGCGCAGACCGTCCTGTACGGCGATCTGGCGGTTCTGCGCACTGAAGTCACCACCGGGGGCCCGGAACCAGGCGACCTTGGCGTCCGGGCCACCGGACTTGAGGATCATCGCCTTGGCCGCGTCGATCTCGTAGACCTGCTGCTCGCGCGGGAGGGTGTGCATCGGCTGCGGGTGGTTCACGGTGTGATCGCACAGGCGGTGGCCCTCGTCCAGGATGCGCTGGACCGTCTTCGGGTTCGCGGCGGCCTGGGGGCCGATCTCGCAGAAGGTCGCCTTGGCGTGGTACTGCTTCAGCAGATCGAGGATCGCGCCGGTGGCCGGGCCGGGGCCGTCGTCGAAGGTGAGCGCGACCGTCTTGCCGCCGCTCGCGGTGCGGTACACGATCGACGAGCCCGGAGCGTCCGGCGCGGCGGTGGCGGCAGCGGGTCCGGTAGTCGCCGCCGGGGCCGGGGTGCCGGGAGCGGGCGCGTGCCGGGTGGGGGCCGCGGGGGCCGCGGTGCCGGAGGCGGGTGTGCCGGGAGTCACGGGACCGGGGGCCGGGGTGCTGGGCGTCGCGGCGCTGGGCGCACCGGCGGCGGGGAGCGCTGTGGTGGCGACGGTGATGCCGGGAGCCGCCGTACCGGGCGCACCGGCAGTGGTGGCGGCCACGGAGCCGAGCGCTGCCCTGCCGGGGGCCGACTGTGCGGTCGCCGACGCGGTGGCGCCCGCGTGGATGCTCGGGCTCGCGGCGGCGGAGGCGCCGTTCGAGGTCGGCCCGCACGCGCAGGCGAGGGCGAGCGGGAGGAGGGCGGCGCATCCTGCGGCGGCCCGGCGAAGAATCGTGCGGGTCGTGCCCTGATCCGGCATGGCTGTTACTCCTGGGGTCGTACAAAGGCCCCGCATGACACCGGGCTTCCCTTCGACAATGGCCGTCGATCGCGCGCTTCCAAAGCGTTCACGGCTTCTTGAGACCGTTCTCACGTTCGGCGGGGGCGACTGTGACGGGGCTCTCATAGTCAGCTCCTCGGCCAGACAGCCGTCCTCCCCCTGCTGTCTTCCCCCTGCCGTCCTCCCCTGCCGTCCTTCGCGGTCCGCAGCCGACGGCGCACGGGCGCAGCTCGTCGCGCACACCGTCCGCACCTGCCCCGCTCCACACTCCCCGCGCTCCCCGGCGCTCCCCCACCTCGGCAACTCGGCGACTCGGCCGACGAGTACGAACGGTCCTTCCGCCCCCGGCCGGAGCGGGTCCGGAGATGACCGGCAACTCCGGGATCGGCGCGCCCCGTTCCCCGCCACCGCCAGGACTTCCGTGGCCGGGACGGGAGTTGACACGCCCGGCGGAAGACAGGACTTGCACGCCGGCCGGTTGATCTACAGTGCTCGGGGTAGTTCCTGTCCCTTGGTGTCCTGAGGAGGAGTCACGAGTCATGTCGACTGAGACGTTCGAGTTCCAGGTGGAAGCGCGCCAGCTGCTGCAGATGGTGATCCATTCGATCTACTCGAACAAGGACGTGTTCCTGCGCGAGCTCGTGTCCAACGCCTCCGATGCGCTGGACAAGCTGCGTCTGGAGGCACTGCGCGACGACGCGCTGGGTGCGGATGTGTCCGACCTGCACATCGAGATCGAGACCGACCGGGAGGCCCGCACCCTGACCGTGCGGGACAACGGCATCGGCATGTCGTACGACGAGGTGATCCAGCTCATCGGCACGATAGCCAACTCCGGTACCGCGAAGTTCGTGCAGGAGCTGCAGGGGGCCAAGGACGCGGCCGCCACCGAGGGCCTGATCGGGCAGTTCGGTGTCGGCTTCTACTCCAGCTTCATGGTGGCCGACGAGGTCGTGCTGCTGACCCGGCGCGCCGGCGAGAGCCAGGGCACCCGCTGGACGTCGACCGGTGAGGGGACGTACACACTGGAGGCCGTGGCCGAGGCACCGCAGGGCACCTCGGTCACCCTGCGCCTCAGGCCCGCGGACACCGAGGACCAGCTCCACGACTACACCTCCGCCTGGAAGATCCGGGAGATCGTCAAGCGGTACTCCGACTTCATCACCTGGCCCATCAGGATGGCCGCCGAGGCCGCCCCGGGCACGGCGGACGGGGACGACGCCGCTGTGCGCGAGCCCGAGACCCTCAACTCCATGAAGGCGCTGTGGGCCCGCTCCCGTGACGAGGTGTCCGACGACGAGTACCACGAGCTGTACAAGCACATCAGCCACGACTGGACCGATCCGCTGGAGACCGTCCGGCTGCAGGCGGAGGGCACCTTCGAGTACCAGGCCCTGCTGTTCCTCCCCTCGCACGCACCGCACGACCTGTACACCCAGGGGTACAAGCGCGGCATCCAGCTCTACGTGAAGCGCGTCTTCGTGATGGACGACTGCGAGGCGCTCATGCCTCCGTACCTGCGCTTCGTCAAGGGCGTCGTCGACGCCCAGGACCTGTCGCTCAACGTGTCCCGCGAGATCCTGCAGCAGGACCGCCAGATCGAGCTGATGCGCCGCCGCCTGGCGAAGAAGGTGTTGTCCACCGTCAAGGACCTGATGACGGGCTCCCCGGAGCGCTACGCCACCCTCTGGCGCGAGTTCGGCCGCGTCCTCAAGGAGGGCCTGCTCAGCGACTACGAGAACCGCGACGCCATCCTCGCCGCCTCCTCGTTCGCCTCCACGCACGACGAGGAGGAGCTGACCACGCTCAAGCAGTACGTGGAGCGCATGAAGGAGGGGCAGGAGCACATCTACTACCTGACCGGCGAGTCCAGGCAGACCATCGAGAACTCCCCGCACATGGAGGCGTTCCAGGCCAAGGGCATCGAGGTCCTGCTCCTCACCGACCCCGTCGACGAGCTGTGGGTGGATTCCGTTCCCGAGTTCGGCGGCAAGCAGCTGCGGTCCGTCGCCAAGGGCGAGATCAACCTCGGCGCCGAGGAGGAGGAGCAGGCCGAGACCGAACGCGAGCAGCGGCAGCAGGAGTTCGCGGAGCTGCTGACCTGGATGGCCGGCCGGCTGAGCGAGGAGGTCAAGGAGGTGCGTCTCTCCTCGCGGCTGACCGTCTCGCCCGCCTGCATCGTCTCGGACACCCACGACGCGACGCCGGCCCTGGAGAACCTGTACCGCGCCATGGGCCAGGAGATCCCCCGGGCCAAGCGCATCCTGGAGCTCAACCCCGGCCACCCGCTGGTCAGCGGCCTCAGGACGGCGCACGCCGAGCGCACGGACGACCCGGGCCTCGGTGAGACCGCCGAACTCCTCTACGGCATGGCCCTCCTCGCCGAGGGCGGCCAGCTGCGGGAGCCGGCCCGCTTCATCAAGCTGATGGCCGACCGGCTGGAGCGCGCCCTGTAACCCGCCGTGCCCCTCAGGGCCGTCTCCCCGGCCGACTGGCCGGGGAGACGGGCGTCCGGGCGGCCGCCCCGGGGCGATTCCCGGTGTGCCGTCGCCGGGCTCGCTACCGGCGGCATCTCCCGCCCGCCCCGACGGAGTTCGGCTGTGCGAAGGCCGCCGGAAGTCCGCCCCCGGGGCGGACTCAGGCTTCGGCGCGCTCCCTGATGCTGTCGAGGGTCGACCGGATGCCCTGTTCCAGCATGCCCATCCGGCGGGCGATGATCTGCTCCTCCTGCTCGGGCTGGGCCTTGATCGCCGTGCTCAGGTACGAGCCGCCCTGTCCGAGCGTGACCGACTGGCGCAGCCGGGTACCGCCGTTCTCGGCCTCCAGGTCGAACCGCCAGCGGGCGACGGGCCGGTCGAAGCCGCCCTGGAGCGCCCGGACCTCCCAGCCGAACGCATGCTCCGGCCGGTAGTCGAAGATCCGCGAGACGGTCTCCCAACTGCCCAGCCGGTCGTTCCGGTTGCGCCCGACGAAGGTCGCGCCGAGGGCCGGCCCGGGAGCGCCGTCCAGCCACTCGACCTCGTACAGCTCCCCGCCGAGCCCGGCCGGCGTGGTGATGTCGCTGACCAGCGCCCAGACCCGCTCCGGCGGCGCGGCCACGTGTACGTTCACCTCGACCGTCGGACTGTCCGCCAACCGCACCATCGCCGTCCTCCCCATAGCACCGTTCTGCCACCGGATACCGTATCCGGCCTGACCGACAGTGCGCTACTGACTAGTAACCAAGCGCGGGTCAGCGGCTCCGGCAGGACCGCTTCAGCAGCTCCGCAGGACGGCCTCGCACTCCCGGCAGCGCCGGTCGTACAGCTTCGGCGGGTACCAGGGCTCTCCCGGCCTGGCCGGCCGGTAGTGGCTGTGTTCCATCGGGTCGGTACTCAGCCCGCACAGCGTCGTCGGCAAAGGGTCCTCCAACGCATCGGGATCGGCCCCCGCCGCGTGGACCAGGAGCACGACCGGCTCGACGCCCTCCGGCCCGATCGCCTGGTCGGGGTCCAGCTCGAACAGCACGATCACAGAACCCATACTGCGACCCTGCGGCAGGACGGCCCCCGGCGCATCCCGGAGCGCCGAGCGCTGCCGCCGTCCTCCGCACCCTGGACTCGGCGCCTCACTCGGATCAACGGGAGCCTGCCATCACGGCCGCCCGCCCGCAGGGGGCTCCGGTCTCCTGGCCGCCGACCAGGAACGACACGGGCGTGCCACCGACGTCAACGCCAGGCCCCCACCGGGCCGAATGATTCTGGGCAAGGTCGTCTCAGGCTCCCTTCCGGCTGTCGGTCGAGTGGTGTCCCAGCGTCAGCAGGGCGCAGACGACGGCCGCGGCGGCGACGCAGACGGTGACGGTGTAGGCGTTGCCGAAGCTTCCCTCGCTCGGGGTCTTGCCCAGGACCAGGACGAGGATCGCGAGCCCGAGCGCTCCGCCGGTGTACTGCGTGGTGGTCAGGATGGCTGCCGCCGTGCCCTGGGCGCTGTCCTGCACGTCCTTGGTGCCTGCGATGTACATACCCGCGAAGGCCATACCCTGGCCGAGTCCGCTGACGACGAGCCCCGGCAGGACCCCCGGCCAGTAGGAGTGCGCGTGGACGCCCAGACCCAGCAGGGCCAACCCCACCGCTCCGACCCCGAAGCCCGTGGCCAGAGTGGCGCGGATGCCGAGCGGCTCGGTGAGGCGGCCCGTGACCAGGTTGCCGGCCACCACGCAGAGCGCGAGCGGGAGGAAGGCCAAGCCCGCCGCCAGCGGCCCGTAGCCGCGCTGGTCCTGCAGGAACAGCGTGATGAGGAAGAACTCGGCGCCGACACTGGCCATGTAGAGCGCGGACATCAGGCCGCCGCCCGCCAGCGAGCGGATCCGCAGCAGTGCGGGGTCGATCAGCGGAGTCACCGACGGCCGGCGGTCGTGCGCCAGCCAGATGCCGCCCAGCACCACGAAGCCCGCCAGGAAGGCAAGCGTGGACAAGGAGGTCCAACCAGCCCCCGCGGCCTCGGTCAGCGCGAACACGACGGACAGGATCGCGCTGGTGAACAGTGCGGCACCGGGAATGTTGAGTTCGCGGACCGAGATGCCCGTCCGCTGCCCGGCGGGCAGCACGCGCGCGGCGAGCAGGAAGGTCGCCGCCACCAGGGGGACGTTGACGAAGAAGACCCAGCGCCAGGAGAGTTCCGCCGTCAGCGCGCCGCCGATGAGGACGCCGGCCGCCAGGCCCACCGCGCCCAGCGCACCCCAGATCGCCAGGGCCCGCGAGCGCAGTGCACCGGCCGGGAAGGTCGCGCTGATCAGGGCGAGCATCGACGGCGTCAGCGCCGCTGCGCCGATGCCCTGGGCCGCACGCGCGGCGACGAGCAGCCAGAGGTTCCCCGAGATCCCGCCGGCGAGCGAACCGGCGCCGAACAGCAGCAGGGCCCAGAGGAAGAGCCGACGGGGGCCGGTCAGGTCGGCGGCTCGCCCGCCGACGACGAGGAAGCTCGCGAAGAACAGCGCGTAGCCCGACACCACCCACTGCAGCCGGTCTGCCGGCAGGCCGAGCCCCGAACCGATGCTGGGAAGAGCGACGTAAATGATGGAGTAGTCGAGGGCCACCAGGAACTGGGCGATCGACAGGGCGACCAGGGCCGCCACCATGCGGCCGCTGAATCCGGCCCGGGACTGGGGCTGCGAAGTGCCCGGTAAGGCCTCAGTGGAAGCTACGAGTTCCTGTGCCGAAGAGGACCTCGGCACCTCGGCGTCATAGGACATGGACTGGCTCCTGTGCCTGAAGGAGGGTGGACTGCTGGACCGAGCGCATGCGCCGACACCGGCAACACCCCCTTGGCTTGCGGACATTCCTGGGCGGGTGGCAGGAGACCTGCACGGAAGACGTGATCGGCTCCGGCCTGGTGACCGATTGACTGACGAAATGTCGGTTCTGTACGCCGGCAACGCCTGCGATCTCGCCGCCGAGTCGGCCACCTTCGGCCCGATGGGCATTCCCGAGAACCGCCGGTCAACGGGCGCGAATTGGATATGGCAGTTCAAGTCACGGGGACAGAAGGTATCCGGCCCCTCGCTTCCGCCCCGATTTCAGGTGATGCCTCGTCAGCATATTTACTGCTAGGCACAGTTGCGACGCGTAGACTTCGGACGTGAAGAAGGTAACGCGCGACGATGTGGCCAGACTTGCGGGAACCTCCACCGCTGTTGTCAGTTACGTCATCAACGACGGCCCCCGACCCGTAGCCACCGGGACCCGCGAGCGTGTGCTCTCGGCCATCGACCGACTCGGCTATCGCCCCAACCGTGTGGCCCAGGCGATGGCCAGCCGCCGCACCGATCTGCTCGGCCTGATAGTCCCCGATGCCCGCCAGCCCTTCTTCGGAGAGCTGGCACACGCAGTCGAGCAGGCCGCGGCCGACCGGGGCAAGATGGTCCTCGTCGGCAACTCCGACTATCGCGACGCACGGGAAGTCCATTATCTGCGTGCCTTTCTCGGCATGCGTGCGGCCGGCCTGATACTCGTCAGTCTCGGCCCCAGCGAGTCGGCGGCGGCCGAACTGGCCGCGTGGGATTCCCGCGTGGTCCTCATGCACGAACACCCGGAAACCATCCACGAGTTCGCCGTGGTGACCGACGATCTCGGCGGCGCCCGGCTGGCCACGAAGCATCTGCTCGAACACGGCCACGCCTACGTGGCGTGCCTGGGCGGCGCGGAATACACACCGGTCATCGGTGACCCGGTCACCGACCACGTGGCGGGCTGGCGCCAGGCCATGGCGGAGGCCGGACTGTCCACCGAGGGCCGGCTGTTCCACGCTCTGTACAGCCGGTACGACGCGTACCAGGTGGCTCTCCGCCTGCTCTCCCGGCCGGACCGGCCGACCGCTCTCTTCTGCTCGACGGACGACCAGGCGATCGGCGTGCTGCGGGCCGCCCGCGAACTGCGGATCGACGTCCCGCGTGACCTCGCCGTCGCCGGCTTCGACAACATCAAGGAGGCGGCCCTGACCGACCCGCCGCTGACCACCGTCGCCTCCGACCGCGAGGCGATGGCGCGCACGGCGGTCGAGCTGGCGATCGGCGGCGGTCCGCAGGAGGCCGGCTGGCGGGGCGATCGGCTGCGGTGCTTCCCGTCCCGCCTGGTGCTGCGCGGCTCGTGCGGCTGCCCCCACACCCCCGGGGTCTGGTCCGACTGAACGGCAGCCGCTGCTCCACGCACGTGCGAGGCGGTCTTGGACCATCAACAGGAGCAGGACGGTCTGCACATCGGTCAGCGCTCCGCAGCACGAGCTCCAGGGCCTCTTCCAGCGGGAGTCCCAGGAGGGCGATGTCCCCGCCCTCCGCCGCGGTACCACCCCACGGCCGGCCCGGTCGACCGGCCGGCACCGTCGTGGCGGCTGGTCATTGCTCGCCGGTAGCGGCTGTGCGGCGCCGGCCTTTGTCCGGGCCTCGGACATCACCGGTGTGGTGTCGGTGCCCGGTTCTAGGGTGACCGCATGGCGACATTCCGATCTGGCTTCACGCTCTGGCGCATGGTCGAGGCGGCAAAGGAACTGACCGGGCACGCGAGCGTGCTGGAGCGTATCGAGGCCGTGCTGCGCATCATGAGCGTGGACCGTACGTACGGCAAGGGCAGGTCATTGGTGGACGCCCTGGAGAATGTGGCCCGAGAGGCCATCCTGCACGGGGACCTTGAGCTCGCTCAGCGTTTCCAGCGGTTCGCTGGCTACGCCGGAGGAGAACTGTTCCTCGAAGTCCTGGAGACGTACTACGACGAGGAGGCGCGGCAGCGTGGTGAGGAATTCATGCGGAGGTTGGTCGCTCTCGGCGCCGACCAGGCGGTTATCGCTCTTGACGTGCTCTGCCGTGACAACCCTGACGCAACTGCCTCCGACGCCCGTGATCTCTTTCGCGGCATCGCTCAGTCCGTCGATCACCTGGGCCTTGGGACGGGCGAGGGCGGCATCCAGCTGTCCACCCGGGAGGTGAGGCGACTCCAGCAGTACGGGCACATGGAAGTACTCCTTCGGACGCTGCCCGGACTGGCATCCGCGGAGGCAGCCCGATTGATGGGTGATGTCCTGGCGGACGTCGACGCGGGGATACTGGCCCAGTTCCTCGAACTCAAGGCCAGGCGGGCCGCCCTGGAGGCTCTGGGGGCTGCGGTGGAGGATCCGGCCAGCTCCGAGAGTGCCCTCCATGCCTGCCTGAAGAATCAGGAGTGGATTTTTGGTGGGGCCTATGTAGCCGAGCTGGCGCGCCGTCAGTACACCCCGGACACCATCCTCGACATTCCACTCCTGCGCGCTGACGGATCGCTGCATGTGGTCGAACTCAAACGTGCCTGTATCAAGGATTTGGTCATCAGACGCAGCGGCCACCTGATGCTGGGCGCACCGGCGCATCACGCCGTCTCCCAGTCGCAGAACTACCTTCGGACCCTGGATGAGAACCGGCGGACCATCCTGGCGGACCACGGTGTCGACACCCGCAGGGCCTCGGCGACCGTAGTGATCGGTCACTCCCGGTACGTGAGTGGGGGCATCACGCCCCAGGAGGTCGCGGAGACTCTGCGCACCTACAACACGCATGCCTCCCGCATAGAAGTGATCACGTACGAGACCTTGCTGGATTCGGCAGCACGGATGCTGGCGCTTTCGTCGGCACAGCAAGTCCCCAACTCGGCCGAGGAGCCTGAGGCATGAGCGATGCCCTTCCCAAGATCGAGCAGCTTCTGGCCAGCCTGTGCGGTGGCTCGATCACTGCCAAGGACTATGTGGGCTATTTTCTGAACGAGTACGGCGAGGGGCTCGTATTTGCCCAGCGCCGAGGTGAGAAGACCGCGCGGCTCTGGCACAGCGATGCGGACTGGCAGATGTTCCACGTCGGCGACAACTCGATACGGGTCGGCCAAGTCATGGACGGGGTGATCACCGTCGACGACCTGATCATCAACCAGCCTGAGGCGACCTGGCTGTCCTCCTGCCTGGCTGCATCCCGCCACCTACGGCCACAGTGATCGCAAGACGACGAGGGCCCGGACCGCGCGACGCGGTCCGGGCCCTCATGAAGGCGGAGAGTATGAGATTCGAACTCGTGAGGGGTTGTCCCCAACACGCTTTCCAATTCTCCCGAACGGCGTCCGCCGGGGTTCGCACCGGGGCGTGCTGTTTGTGCCTGTGGGTATGGCGAGGGCCCGGCTGTCGCGCGGGTGGGCGCCGGGTTCCACGGCTCCGGGGGTGGTCGGCTGCTCGTCA